>JABXHZ010000230.1 GCA_013373335.1 Cyclobacteriaceae bacterium
CGCCATCTTGCGGTACCAACAGCTTTTCCATTCAAAGATGCAAGAAAATGGGTAGATGATTCTTCATACTCATCATATTCTGCATCAGGATCAACCTTTTGCTCTTTAACAAAGACTTCTGTGCGAATCTTGAAAGCGTGATCCATCCCGGCTTTACCGGTCACTTTTTCTACTAACAGACTCATTTTTTGCAATGTCTTTTTCAGCCTGATTTTTTTCGTAGGCTTCAATGATAGCTTTCACCAATTTATGACGAATCACATCCTTACCGCTCAGATTCACAATTCCAATCCCTTTGACATCTTTCAGAATTCGCAATGCCTCACTCAGTCCTGATTTTTGTCGAATAGGAAGGTCAACCTGCGTCTGATCCCCGGTAATGATTACTTTCGAGTTCGGCCCCATTCGTGTTAAAAACATCTTGATTTGCTCTGAGGTCGTATTTTGGGCCTCATCCAACAAAACAAAGGCATCATGAAGCGTCCTTCCTCTCATATAGGCCAAAGGAGCTATTTCTATGACACGGGTTTCCTGATAGTATTTAAGCTTTTCAGGGGGAACCATATCTTGTAGAGCATCATAGATCGGACGCAAATACGGATCTAGTTTTTCCTGCAAATCACCTGGCAAAAATCCTAAATTTTCTCCGGCCTCTACCGCAGGTCTCGTAATGATGATTCGCTTAACTTCTCTGTTTTTTAAAGCCCTTACAGCCAAAGCAACAGCGATATAAGTTTTACCCGTTCCCGCTGGTCCCAAGGCAAAAACCAGATCGTTTTTCATCGAAGCCTCTACCAATTTCCGCTGATTTGGAGACTTGGGCTTAATTACTAAACCCTTGTTCCCAAAAACAATGACTGAATCGCGATTGGTTTGCTCAAAAGGCACACCTTCTATATCCAAATAATCTTTGACTTTATCCGGACTAAGATGACCAAAGCGCTCCACATGTTCTAGGAGTAAATTAATCAGGTTATTGATCCGTAAAATTTCCGGGGCACTTCCCTGAATCCGAATCTCGTTTCCTCTAGAAATAATTTTGCTTTGGGGAAATGCTTGCGCAAGCTGACGGATATTTTCATTTGCCTGACCTAAAAATTCCGCAAGTGGCACATTCTCCAGTGTGATTACTTTTTCTACCAAATTTTTTCTTTGATTAAATATTCTTGAAGGGCTATGGATTATATTCTATTTTTGTTCTAACCCCTCACTAACAAAAGTACATAATTTTAATTGACTTGCTTCTATGGCATTGGTGACATTCCTCTCCGATTTTGGAGATCAGGACTTCTACGTACCAGCAGTAAAGGCCAAAATGCTGGCCATCAACCCTCAGTTGAACATCATTGATTTGTCCCATCAAATCGAAACCTATGATTTGGCTCATGCAGCCTTCATTCTCCGCTCAACTTTTAGGGATTTTCCTAAGGGAACGGTTCACTTGGTCGCTGTAAATACAACTGGATCAATGACTCATGGCTATATTGGGGTAAAACTCGAGGAACACATTTTCATCGGCCCTAATAATGGAATTTTTAGCCTATTAGCTGACAAGGAACCCGGTATCATGGTACAATTTGCGGATATCCATGTTCAAGAGAGTTCCTTCCCTGCAAAGGACATTTTAGCACCGATTGCTGCAAAAGTAGCCTCGGGAGCCGCCATTCATGACTTTGGCGGCCCCTTGCAGAACTTCCGTAAACTGATGCCGAGAATCCCCAAGGCAACTAAGGAACAGATCACTGGACATGTGATGCGGGTAGATCGCTATGGAAACCTAATTACCAATATATCCAAAGAGCTTTTCGACAAATTGAATCCCGGCAAATTTTCAATTGAATTTGGAAGAGAGAGTCTGGATCGGCTTTTTTCAGGGTATGACCAAGTAGAACCCGGGGATTGCTTTGCGTTTTTCAATAGTTCGGGATACCTGGAAATTGGAATTAACCATGGACATGGAGGTAATTTACTCGGCCTTCGCTTTGAGTCGGTAGTCATGATTCACTTTAAGTCCTAGACCATGCTGATAAGAATTGTCCGAATGACATTTCAGGAAGACCAAGTTCAAGCCTTCCTGGAAAACTTTCATACCAATAAGAAAAAGATCCGGTCTTTTCCGGGTTGCCATCACTTGGAGCTCTGGCAAGATGAAAATCGAAAAAATATTTTTCTAACCTACTCCCACTGGGAAAGTGAGGAAGCTTTGAACAAATACCGTGATTCTGAACTATTTAAATCCGTCTGGAGCTACACTAAAACCTTGTTTGCAGATAGACCCGTTGCTTTTAGCTCAAAAAAAATTGAGGAAGTAGAAATCTAAGGTTGGAGAAAAATAAAATTGTATTCATATTTGCATCCCGTTTGGTAAGAAACGGGATTACGTTGACAAGCCCAGGTGGCGGAATTGGTAGACGCGTTGGTCTCAAACACCAATGAGGTAACACTCGTGCCGGTTCGACTCCGGCCCTGGGTACAAAGAAAAAGCTCGCAAATTGCGAGCTTTTTTTGTTTATGCAGTTGGAAAAAAAATAAGCTCCCAAAATCAAGGAGCTTTTGAAATTTGAATAAAGATCAATTACCCCATAAAGTAGGCTTCCAATTCCCTCATCATCTCTGATTTTTCATGAAGATCTCTGATGATTTTTCCTTTTTCAAGAAGGACGATTCGATCACATATTTCCGTCACATGGTTTAGATCATGAGAGGAAATCAAGAAAGTAATTCGGGACTCCTCCTTTTCTTTCAAGATTAATTTCTTCAATCGGATCTGAGAACTTGGATCTAGATTTTCAAAAGGCTCATCTAAAAACACCACTTCTGGCTTCCCAAGCAATGCTGCCGCAATCCCAACCTTTTTTAGATTTCCCTTTGAAAGGTCACGAATGTATTTCTTCTTTCCTCGAATTTCATCATTGAAAAGCTCTGTAAATTTTTCCAAATGGACCTCGAGATCTGCTTCAGACATACCGTAAATCTTCCGCAGAGTCTGGAAATATTCATCCGGCGTGAGATAGGACAACAACATGTGCTCATCCAAATAAGCTCCTGTAAATTTCTTCCACTCCTCTGTTTGATTGACTTGATATCCTTCAATTGTCACTTCTCCTTGAGTGGGTCGAACTAAGTCGAGCATGATTCGAAACAAAGTGGTTTTCCCAGCTCCATTATTCCCAACAAGACCAAAACACTCGCCCTTGGGAATTTGAAGGGATTCCACATCCAATACAACCGCTTCTTTATATTGCTTTTTGAGGTTATTTACAGTAATCATAGTTCTTGTCTAAATGAAGATGAAATTTCGTATTTGTTCTCGTACACACGTCTTACATTGATCGCACTGAGTTTTTTATAAAATAAGATTCCCAATAGACCAAAAATGCCTAAGGCAGCCAAGCCAGCATACTCATTAATCAGTAGCGCAAAAGGAAGATAAAACACATATGGCATAATCATCATGGGAATAACCATCAGCCATTGTGCAGCACCTACCCCTTCGTAATTGAACATTGCTCCCTTATTTAAATCCATGGGCTTGGGTTTCCAAAGTGCCAAATAAATAATCACATGAATCAGAATTCCGACATTAAAGAGGAAGGTTACTGCATGCGTCAAAAGTATCTTCCATCCGAAATACACGTAAGGAATAGAGGCCAAAAAACAGATGACTGAAATGGAAATAAACAGGAGATATTTGCCTCGGACCAATTGCTCAACTCCATCTTTTTTCTGAAGGTAAAAATCAAAATTCCCTGAATTCCAACTCAAGAAAAGCTGTCCATACTGAATCATAAAAATCCCCGTAATAAATACCCCGACAAATATGAGAATGAAGCTAAGACGTTCATTTTCCATATAGGCAGGTTGGGTATAAAACACCATTCCATAGAGCAGGAAGAAAGCAGAAAGCATTAAATAAGTTCGGCTCTTTTTGTGTCGAACGATCAACTTCCATTCGATATTTGCCATTTCACCTGATAACCCAAATCGAGAGAAAAACCCAATGGATTGACCAGAAATCCTTGTTTCACCTTCCGGTGAAAGATCCTCCAAGTAGGCATTTTCCAAATGATAGCGATAACAAAGCCAATAACTTCCCAAGAATGCAAGAAATAAAAGGATTAATGGGATGGGGCTCGTGATTGCTAGGTCAAACATTGGCTTAGTCAATTCTCCCAAATTAAACCAACCCATATAACTGGAGCCTCCACCGAGTACCAGCACCCCCATTACAATCAATAAACCCACAGTGGAATCTTCAAATCGCTGTTTAAACCAAAGCATAAACCAATGTAGTATCCAACTGGTCAAAACAAGGGATCCTAGCCAGCCCAAAAAGGCCATATCACCAAACCTTGTGGCTACAACCTCAAGTCCGAAAGGCAAAAACAGCAATAAGGCAATGATATTGATCGGAGAAATGAAGGTCCGAATCAATAGCATATGCATGATTTTTCGCTTCCCAATAGGCAAATGCAGAAGACTCTCTAAATCCACCACAGGAAGGCTTTGTATGAAATAGCGATACAAAAACTCGGTGAGGAAAAAGAAAATCAAGTAGCTATTTAGAACCTCAAGGCTATCTTGACCTTCAGCCAATTGCCCAATGACTCGATTCAATAATAAGCCGGCGCCAAACACGTATCCCAAGAGCAAAAGGATGATAAATCCGAGAAAAATATTGGTTAATAGGCTTTTTGCGAAAGATGTGGACCGCAAAGATTTTAAAAACTGCAGCCTGATTAATTCAAAAAACATAGCGATCTAGTTGGTTTGAAATTTTTAACTTGCCTTGAAATTAGAAATTAAGCTGAAAATTTGTTTCTCCAAGCCAGTAAAATCAACTAAATGAAGGAAAATTTACAAGAATTAGGATTTTTTGAAGCTGTAGAAGAAAGAAGGTCTGTCCGGATTTTTGACCAAGAAAGTCCCTTTGACCATGAGCAAGTAAAAAGATGCCTTGAAGCCGCCATTCTTTCTCCAAATAGCTCCAACCTTCAATTGTACCAATTTGTCCGGGTGCCGGAATCCTCACCTTTGAAGGATCCATTAGCCCAACTTTGTATGCGGCAAAAGGCAGCAACTACTGCCCGCGAACTCGTAGTGATCATTACCCGAAGAGATCTATGGAAATCCCGAGCAGAGGCAAATTTTCAATACCTCAGTGAAACGGCTCAAAACCAATCTGAAAAGAAAGTAAAGCAGGCCCGTAATTATTACAAAAACCTGATTCCAAAACTTTTTGGAAAATATCCAGGATGGACATTCTTAAAAAAAATCATTGCTTGGTGGGTGGGTTTACGGAGACCAATGGTTCGTGAAGTAGGAGAAACAGAAGTCCGGATTTCAGTACATAAAAGTGCTTCTTTGGCGGCTATGACTTTTATGCTTGGAATGAAAGCGGTGGGCTATGATACCTGCCCCATGGAGGGATTTGATTCCAAAAGAGTGAAAAAGCTTCTCGACTTACCTTCAGAAGCTGAAATCTGCATGATTATCGGCTGTGGAAAAGGTCTTCCGGAAGGAGTTTATGGCCCAAGGTTTAGAGTTCCTACATCAGAACTTATCGAGGAGAAATAAAAAAGAGGCTGTTATTTCTAACAGCCTCTTTTTTTAAGGATTCAACCGTGCCAAGATATCCTTGGCTTGATGCCATTGGAGACGCGGTCCAAATTGACTTACGATCTGAGAACTTGCCATGGATGCCAATTTACCGCTAGAAGCGTAAGAATGCCCGTTGGTAATCCCATATAAAAATGCTCCGGCAAACATATCACCAGCCCCATTACTATCAATGGCGGTAGTCTTGTAGGGCTCAATATCGATGAAAGTATCTCCATCAAATATCATCGCTCCATTTTTTCCTTGGGTAATCACAAAATGCTTGGCAGCTTTTTTCATTTCCTCCCGTGCTTCAGCCAAGTTATCCTTTCCGGTATACAGCATGACTTCCTCTTCATTTGCAAAAAGCAGATCCACACTCGGACCGATTACATCATCAAAGTTTTCTTTGAAATATTTGACCATCGCAGGATCTGAAAAAGTCAAGGCAACCTTTGTACCCGCTTCTTCAGCTACCTTTTTGGCATGAAGCATAGCTTCTTTTCCATTGGGTGAAGTCACCAAATACCCTTCGATAAATAAAAACTGCGAGTCCTTGATTGCAGAATCATGGATATCTTTCATTGAAAAATTCTGTGTGATTCCCAAAAAGGTATTCATGGTCCGCTCGGAATCATCAGTCACCATAACGAGACATTTTCCTGTAATCCCATTTTCCAAAAGCTCAGGGACCAAGGCAATGTCAACTCCGGAATCCACCAAGTTTTTAAGGTAGAAATGACCCAACTCGTCATTAGCAACGCGAAAACAGTAGAAAGATTTTCCTCCGAATTGGCTTACAGCCACAACTGTATTAGCAGCTGATCCACCTGCCTGCTTCTTTGCTTCTGCATGATTAATTGCCTGCATCAGGTGATTTTGCCTATCCTCATCCACCAAAGTCATTAAGCCTTTTTCGACTCCATTTTCCACAAAAAACTGATCAGTCACTTTGAACTCAATATCTACTAAGGCATTTCCTATGCCTGTTACGTCATATTTTTTCATTTATAGAAGATTGTAAAATTGAAATATTTTAAAATTTGAAAATTGATTTGGGTTCACTTCATTATTGAATATTGAGCATTCGATATTCGATTTTAATTTTTGATACTCTCAATCTGCAAAATCAGGTTTGAGGTTCCAATTTGCTTCGTAACTCGTACTTCGTCAATCGTATTTTTAAATAAGACAAGGCTTCGACTCCGCTCAGCCTGACTTCGAACATCTTAATTTCTTCAATCGAAAATCGGATGTCTTTCAAACGGTTTTTCCCGATCAAACAGATAGCGATAGGTATGATGGGTTTTATAAATATCTGCTAATAGCTGTTCGCATACCCGCATCATCTTGGGATTGAAATCTCCTATCCAGTTCATTTCTATGGTTTTGTAAGGGAACTTAGGATCATTACTCATCTTATCATAAGAAATGATCATCGCGCTCTCCACTCCTTTTCCCTGATGCTCGGGCACAACTCCGAATACCAAACCCAGCATTTTATTAGGTGGAGAAAATGTTTTGTACCAAAGAAATTTGAGCTTTCCGATCAAATCCATCTTGCCGTTTACATGTTTGAAAATCTGATTGATCTCTGGAATATTGATGAAGAAAGAAACCGGCTCTCCCTTATAAAATCCAAAGTAAATTAAACGGGGATCAATAATAGGCTTCATTTTCCCAAACATGATTTGGGCCTCTTTAAGTGTCAAGGATTTTCCTAAATGTCTGGCCCAAGCCTTATTGTAAACGGTCATGAAGTATTCTGGAGCTTTTTCCTTCAATTCCTTTCCCTTGATGTATCGAAAAGAATAATCTGGATTCGCGATCACTAAATTTGCCCGCTTGATCATCTTTTCATCAAATCGCAACTCCTGAACGGGACGCTGATAAGTAAATTGCTTGAAATAAAGCTTGAACCCGTAGTCCTCAAAGAATTTCTGATAGTATTTGAAATTCCAAGGCATGTTGTAATTCGGCTCGGTAAACCCATCTACTAACAAGCCCCACCACTTATCTCGCTCACCGAAATTGATCGGGCCATCCATGGCTTCCATCCCCTCACTTTGAAGCCACTCCTTAGCCACATCAAAGAGCATAAAAGCCGCCTCTTGATTGTCAATACATTCAAAAAATCCTACACCTCCAGTCGGCTGCTTCTCCTTCATTTTGGGATTAACAAATGCAGCAATCCGACCAATTGTTTGCCCTTTGTCATCCTGAAGCAACCATCTCTTTGCTTTGGCTCCTCGGCGAAATAGCTTATTTGTCTCCGGATGAAAAAGCCCTTCAATATCTTTATCCAAAGGACGAATCCAATTCTTTTCATTCTTGTACAAGCGCACTGCCATCTCAATAAATTCTTTTTGATGGGCAGGCGTGGTAACTTCAATAAGCTTCATTGGGGGAATTTTAGTCGGCTAAATTACTTGATGCTAATCAAAAGCCAAAAAATAGGTATGTCCTCAAGTGCTTTCTATGAAATATTTAATCCCTAATATTAAAATACCTCATATTATCCCTCATAAAATCTGAGAACCCCTCAATTGGGTCAGAAGTTTTAATATCCGGCCCAGTCCTAGAAAACCTTTCAAATCCAACAGATTGACGGGTCTCTATCCTAGCCTGCTGCCCAAAGGTCCCTATCTTTCCAAAATCTTTTTCCCCTCTAATCGCTCCGTTATAAGTAAAATAGGTCCAGGTTCCTACTTGTTCTTTGCCAATATATTTTCCTGAACTCGAAACCCGATCAGATTTAGGATAATAGATGTACCAAAACCCATTTCTGAATCCGTCCTTTATTCTTCCTTCAGCGATTTTATTCCCATCTTGATCAAAATAGGTTCTTTTTCCTTTGCCTCCTTTGAGTTTTACCTCTCCAAATATTTGTCCATTAATCTGAAAGTCGCTTAAAGAAAGTAATCTTCCTTTCTCGTAAAACTCCGTCTGCATCACTTCCCCTTCCGAATTCACTAAATTCCATTCACCCTCTTTTAGGCCAGCTTTATAAGCCCCTTTTCGATAGTATTCTGGATAAATATCTACCTGCTCAATCCATTCTCCATCTGCTTCGCCATTTTTGAATTCACCCTCAAAAATCAATTCACCCTTCTGATTCCAGCTTTTCCAAATCCCTGTTTGCTTTCCTTCCAAAAACTCACCTTGAGATTTCCGGGTACTATCTGGAAAAAATTGGATGAATTCACCTTCCCTAGATCCTGACTTGTAATTCCCTCTTTCTTCCAAGATGCCGCTTGAATAGTAAAAACTGTATTCTCCATCCAATTCCCCTTGTCTATAGGGTAATTTCCATTGAAGCTTTCCATCTGGAAAATAGGAAAAAGCGTCCCAAGAAAGAAGACCAAATGAATAGACATAAGTAGATTTTTTAGTCCCATCGGGATAAAATTCCGACCATTCTCCGTGCTTTTTCCCGTTTAAATACTGGCCTGAAATTTCAATCTCTCCATTATTAAAAAACTGGTAAAACTCTCCGTCACTAATACCCTCTTTAAAATTGTTGATAATCCGAATCTTCCCATCCGGATAAAATTCCTGAAAAAGACCATTGGGTTCGTCATGGGAAAAGGAAATACTAAACCTTGGAGAATTAGTATTGAAGTTTTTTAAAAAATAATTGGGGTCGGCTTTGGCAAGACTAGGTTGAGGGTCGGCTTCTGGTATTTTCTGCTCATAAATCAACCACTCTCCGGTTTTTCCATCCTCATCTACCAAACCTTTTCCAATGAAATTTGTACTCCCAAAATAATAATAGGAGACCTCTGATGAATCAGGCGACTGAAAGAATAGCAAGATTCCAAGAATAAGACTTACCATCACCTTAGTATTTAAACTTTAAAATCTAACTCAATAAAAAAGGCATGTCCTTTTTTATCTTAGATGCGAAAAGCTATCGTTTTGGAGCCAAATTAGGATAGTCTGTAATTATCCCATAAACTCCCATATCTAATAGCTTCTCCATCTGTTCCTTCGTGTTAACAGTCCATGGAACTACCTTCATCCCTTTTTGATGTAGTATCTCCACAATTTCTTGATTCAAAGCCAAGAAATAAGGAGAATAGAATTCCGGAACGAATCCCAGGTCTTCCAAATCCTCTTGATAGTTGGCAGCATTTTCAACCAACATGGCCAAAGGAACCTCCGGATAAGTTTCATGAATGTATTTCAATACCCGAAAGTCAAATGATTGGATATTTACCCGCTCCCAACCAATCGAATTGCTAATCAACTTTACAACTATATCCGAAAACTCTGCTATCCCAGGATGATACACCCCATCTCCTTCAGGACTACTTTTAATCTCAATATTATACCGAGGAGACGGTAAGCCCATGTCTTTTGCATACTTCTCTGCTACTTCAAAAACATCACAAAGCAAAGGTTTTGTAGCAAAAAATTTGACCTGCTGTGGAAAGCCCGGGTGAACTTTGCTTCCACAATCAAAAGCCAAAACCTCCTCATAGGTCATCTGATAAATGTTAAATGAATGGTCATCTCTAGCGATCTCCTCCCCTTCAGGAGTTAGGCAAATCACAGGATTCATAAAAGGTTCATGTGAAAGAATAACCTTGCCATCCTTTGTGATCGCCAAATCCATTTCTAAGGTAGTCACGCCCAAATCCAAAGCCTTGATCATGGCCGGAATCGTATTCTCCGGCATCAAACCTCTACTCCCACGATGTCCCTGAAGATCGTAGGAGAATTGAGCATGAACCGAAAATGGAAATATCGTCAAGACAGCTAAAACAAATATTTTCTCAAGTTGAATTTGGAGTCGTTTTGTAATCATCAATTTCGAAGTAAAAAGGATCCGTTATTATTGAATTGAGTCCTAAACATACTTTCTTGAGCAGAACGCAAGGCATCTATTGAACCATTCGGACTGGTAGGATAACCCATAGTCCTTAGGTTTCTTTGTTGTTTAGATGAATGCAAACCGGAACCTGAGCTATTGGGATCTGAATAATCAGGAAAATACTCTTGCTGGTCTATAATTTTCCCCTCAAAACTATAAAAATACCACATCCCCGTTCGATCCGAACCCACCAATCTACCGGCTGCAGCAACGCGATTTGATTTGGGAAAATAAAAATACCAATCCCCTTTTTGGATTCCTTTGGAATACTTGCCCTTAGCTAGGATATGGCCTTCCGAGTCATAAAATATTCGTTGCCCTGTTCCATTTCTTAATTTCCCTCCATCCAATTCCTTTTCGGCTACTCTAAATGGTCCAACTGAAATCAGTTTTCCAGATTTATAGGTTTCGACTTGCACGGTCTCTCCAAATTCATTGGTGAGCATCCATTCTCCTTCCTTGACTCCTTCTTGAAGTTGGCCTTTTCTATAAAAACCGGGCAAAATCTCCACTTGCTCCTTCCATTGCCCAGAAGCTATTCCTTGTTTAAATTCTCCCTCAAAAACCAAATCTCCACTTTTGTTAAAGGAAACCCACTTCCCATCAGGTTTGCCATTTAAAAAGTTACCTCGAACAATCAGCTTGCCTTCTTCATTGAATTTCTCCATTGGTCCTTGAGGAATTCCTTCTTCATAGATTCCTCTTTCCTGCAAATTCCCATTTGCAAAAAACAGCCGATATTCACCATCGATTTTACCATTTTGATAGGGGATTTCCCACTGGGGTTTACCGTCGAGGAAATATCCTTTGGCAATTCCTTGCATCAAACCATTTTGATAATTGACTGCTAATCCTGTGTTTCCATTTTCATAAAACTCCTCCCAAGCCCCTTCTTTTTTCCCATTCAGATATGCCCCTTGGGCTTTAATTTCACCATTTTTATGAAACTCACGAAAATCACCATTTTGCTTTCCGTCTTTGAAAAATGTGATAGACTTGATTTCCCCTGATGGATAATTTTCCTGAAACAATCCATCCGGAAGATCGCCTTTGAATTGGATTTGAAACACGACCCTTTCAGGGGTAAATTTCTCCTCGAAAACGTTAGGATTGGCCTTTAGCAAACTGGGCTCGGGATTGTCTTTTGGATTATTGGAAAAGTAAACCTTCCACAATCCTTCTTTTTTTCCATTTGAAATTTCACCAACACCCATCAGGTTGGTATTTCCAAAATACAAGTAGCTCAGTTGAATTGAATCAGAAGCTGAAAAAAGGAAAAAAATCGAAGCAATAATCGTGTACATAAAATTTTATAAAAAGGGAATTCAAATAAAAATAACACTAGCCTCGAATAACTCCAACTTTATTTCAATCTGATCTTTAGCCAATTACATCGGCATACAAATCAAACTCTGTGGCTTCCGTCACTTTAGCATGCACGAAATCACCCACTCGACAGTAGAACTTGGAAGCATCAATCAGGACTTCATTGTCTACCTCCACGGAGTCATATTCAGTTCGGCCAACGAAATAGCCTCCTTCTTTTTTATCGATTAGCACTTTGAAGGTTTTCCCAACTTTTTCCTGATTCAGGTCGTAGGAAATTTGCTCCTGAACCTCCATGAGATGGTTGGCTCGCTCCTGCTTTTCTTCCTGAGAAAGCTTGTCTTCCATCCCAAATGCATGGGTGTTTTCTTCATGGGAATAAGTAAAGACTCCCAATCGCTCAAATTTCATCCGCTCTACAAATTCCACCATTTCTTGAAATTCCTTTTCACCCTCTCCTGGGTGTCCTGCGATCAGAGTTGTTCGGATAGCAATCTCAGGAATCATTTCACGAATCCTGTAAATCAATTCCTCCTGCTTTTCGCGGGTAGTTCCCCGACGCATCGCTTTCAGCACATCGGTCGATCCATGCTGCAAGGGAATGTCCAAATAGTTGCAAATATTGGATCGCTCTTTCATCACCTCGATCACATCCATCGGAAATCCGGTAGGATAAGCATAGTGCAGACGAATCCAGTCGATCCCTTCCACGTCTGAAAGCTGTCTCAGCAATTCGGCTAGATTCCGCTTTTTGTACAAATCTAATCCGTAATAGGTCGAATCCTGAGCGATCAAAAGTAGCTCTTTGGTGCCATTTGCTGCTTTATGCTGTGCTTCTTTGACCAATTCCTCAATCGGTCGGGAGATATGGCCTCCACGCATCAAAGGAATCGCACAAAAAGAACAAGGACGATCGCAACCTTCGGAGATCTTCATATAGGCATAATGCGCATTATGCGTTAGCAATCGCTCTCCCACCAACTCATGTTTGTAGTCCGCCTTGAATTTTTTCAAAATAGCAGGCAAATCTCGCGTCCCAAAAAAGGCATCTACCTGAGGAATCTCCTTTTCCAAGTCATCCTTGTAGCGCTGAGAGAGACAGCCAGTCACATAGACTTTTTCTACCAAGCCTCGCTCCTTCGCATCCACATATTGGAGGATGGTATCGATGGATTCTTGCTTGGCATTATCGATAAAACCGCAAGTATTGATGATGACGATGTTATTATCATCGGAGTTGGACTCATGGCTGGCATTGATCCCGTTACCTTTCAACTGCGTCAAAAGGACCTCGGAATCCACCAGGTTTTTGGAACAACCCATGGTGATGATATTGACTTTGTCTTTCTTTAATGTTCTCGCTTTCACAGAATTCGCTTCAAATTTGGAGTGCAAAGGTAGTTAAAAATGAGTTGGAAAGTTGTGAATGTTGTAAAGTTGAAAGGTTGAGTTTTCAACTTCACAACCTTTCTACCTTTAAACTTTAATTCTCTTCTAACCTCCACTCTTCCTGCAATTCGGTGTCCCATAAAAACAACCCAAAAGCAGGTGCGGGAGGTATTTTCCCCCATCCTTGATAAGGTTCTTCCAAACGCTTGTTTAAGTCTTCCAGTTCCCACTCGCCAAGCCCAACATTCCATATGGCCTGCATCATTTTTCTGACTTGATGATAAAGAAAACCAGTCCCAATCACTTCCAGCATGTAAACTCTTTCTCCTAAATCAACCCAAGGAGTCTCCTTGGCAAGAGCAATATCACAATGAAGAATGGTTCGCGAATAATCCGACTTGGTATCCGAAGGCTTACAAAAAGCAAAAAAATCATGCGTCCCAACAAACTGATTTGCTGCTAGCCTCATTTTCTGGATATCAATTTGAGAGAATAAAGAAACTAAAAAGCTTGAGGAAAATGGATGAGGGTTTTCATCATCTGTAAAAAAGTACCGATACGTCTTCTTTCGAGCTGCTTGAATCAAATTAAATTCTGGCCTACATAATCCCAAAAATTCAATCTGAATCTCCCCACCTAAGTAGGAGTTGATCAACTGAACTTTTCCTTTGATATTGAAAGATTCTTTGAGAAAAATTTGAAAATAGGCCTTTCGGCAACTTACTCCAGAATCAGTACGACTTGCTCCCAATAGCTTAAAATCCTCGTGTCCCAAGACGTACCGGAAAACCCGCTCAAGTTTTCCCTGAATTGTTGGCTGCCCTTTTTGAATAGCCCAGCCTTTGTATCTGGCCCCAAAATACGCGACCGAAAAAAGATAAATATGGGGATTGTTCTGCACGTTCGAATTTACTCAAAAAAGAAAGCTTGAATCAAATCTTGAAGAACAAACCCCATTTGGGATCATTGTCCCAGTAAATGCTTGTTTACCCAATCCACTTCTTCCTCTCTTATTGTGTGCATGGCATCATTGAATGAAAGAAGGTTCACTTTTGCTCCCAGCCTCTCCAATAAAGTTGCTGACTCCTGCATTCTTGTAAGAGGAACATGCATGTCCTGCTTACTTCCGGAAATCAATATCGGTGTTCCTTGATAGTCCCCTTGATATTTAGAAGGATTGAGTTTTTCACCAATCAGGCCTCCTGTAAAGGCAACTACCCCAGCAAATTTCTGGGCATTTCTAGCACTAAACTCCAAGCTTAAACATGCCCCTTGAGAAAATCCCAAAATCAAAATATCCGATGAAGAAACTCCTGCATTGATCAGATGGTCAAAGGCTTCTTGAATCTGCGAAAGGGATTCCTCCAACTTTGGTTGATTGCTTAAATCAGGAGCCATAAAACTGTAGGGATACCAGGTATTGCCAGAAGCCTGAGGCGCTACCAAAGCATAAGAATTAAGATTCAAATAAGATTGTAAGGAAAGGATGCTTCCAGCAGAAGCTCCTCTTCCATGTATCAAAATGGCTGCTTTTCCACCCTTTTTAGGTTTTTCCCCGGCAAACATCATATTAGACATACCTTTCCAAGTTTACTTGTACTTCAGGAAGCAATTGCTCGATGCGTGGACGAGATGATTCAGCCCATTCAGGCAACTTTAGCAATTCGCCTAGGCTTTCTTCTTCCTCGTCAATAGCAAAGCCAGGTTCATCTGTTGCAATTTCGAATAATACACCTCCCGGCTCTCTGAAATAAATACTCTTGAAATAATTCCTATCCCGAACTTCTGTCACCCCATAGCCATGTTGCATTAAGATCCGTTGCATTTCCAATTGAGTTTCCTCATTGTCTGTACGGAATGCTATATGATGTACGGTTCCGGCACTTTGCATTCCTCTAGTACCGCTTTTATCAATCCGAATATCAACAATATCCCCTGGTTTTCCTTCAGTTCCATAGCGATAGCGATCACCTTCTTGAGCAATGAATCGATAATTCATATGGTCTAAAAGCAGAATTTCTGTAAGGTCTTTGTTTCTAAGATTCAAAGTAGCCCCATAAAATCCTTTGATAGAATGCTCTGCAGGAATATGACCTTGGGGCCATCCTTGCCTATCGTCTTGATCATTGGCTATCAGTTCCAAACCCATACCATCATGATCCTCAAATCGGATCAATTTTTCTCCAAATCGACTTTGTATATCAGATACAGGAATTCCAAACTTTCTCAATCGATCAATCCAATATTGCAGTGAATTTTTCCCAATAGAAAAAGCAGTATAAGTTAATTCACCCGTTCCTTTTACTCCCCGTCTAGCACCTTTAAAAGGAAAGGTAGTAAAGACGGTGCCTGGTCGTCCTAATTCATCTCCGAAATAGAAATGATACACATCCGGTGCGTCAAAATTGATAGTCTTTTTGACTAATCGAAGACCCAAGACTCCAGTATAGAAGTCAATATTTTTTTGGGGATCGCCTGCAATAGCCGTAATATGGTGGATTCCCGAAATTAGAGGTTTCATGGTTGTAGGGATTAGTGTTAAAAGAACCTTTGGGGAATAAACCCCAAAGGTTGACATTTTTAATTAGGCTTGCTTAACAAGCTGAACATTCAAGTGCAATCGAACTTGATCACTCACGACTACAGAACCTGCTTCAGTCACTGCAGACCAAGCTAAACCAAATTCCTTTCGGTTGATTTTTCCTTCGATTTCAAAACCTGCTTTGGTTTGGCCATAAGGATCAGCTACTACCCCTCCAAAATCCACATCTAATTCGATTTGCTTTTTGGTTCCTCGCATTTCCAATTCCCCTACTAATTTATACTCGCCAGACTCTTTGCTGACCTTTCCTGTAAAAGAAAGTTTTGGATGATTCGCAGCATCAAAGAAATCTGCTGATTTCAAGTGATTGTCACGATCTGTTTGATTGGTGTCTATGCTGTCAATATCCGCTGCAAAAGATACTGTTGCTCCTTCAAAATCGTCAGAAGTACTTTCTGCAGATCCCTCAAAAGAGCGGAAGAAACCAGTAACGGTAGAAATCACCAAGTGCTTAACCTTGAATGATACCTCAGAATGTGTTGGGTCAATAGTCCATTTTGTAGTACTCATAATTGTGTTTGTTTAGTGAAAATATTAATTGAATTGTTTTAATATTGTATGTATATACATTTATTAATGTAAATTTTTTTATCCTCTCAATTTGTCCAGCAAATCGTTGAGTTGGGTAACTTCCTCATCATTCAGATGGATCAAAGTATGATTCACTTCTTCAACTTTTACTTCTAATTCTTTGAGCAATTCAAGGCCTTTATCAGAAATCACCACATCTACTTGTCGTCTGTCTGTAGGACACTCCTCTCGAATAAGCAGTCCTTTGGATTTCAATTTTTCTACTAGCCTTGATGCATTGGACATTTTATTTAACATCCTTTCTTGAATAGAGGAAACCGTAGTGGGCTTTCCGTTCTGACCTCTCAAGATGCGTAGCACATTGTATTGTTCAGGAGAAATATCATAAGGCTTAAAAAGAGAATTCTGGATAGTCACCAAGTAACTATGCGTAAAAAGCAAATTCACAACCGCTTTATTATACGGGTCCTTAAATTCCCGTTGCCTTATCGCATCTTCTATCTTTCCCATTTTATTTACAATTGAATTTAATGTATATACATGCAAATGTATGTAAAAGTTTCATGCACTCGAAAAAATCTTAGAATTTTTTCATTTTAATCCATTCCTTACTTGAATAATACAGCTTAATCAGGAGAGCAATTGGATGGTGTTTATAAGTAACAAAAGGACTTCAAAACCCATGTACCAAGAATCCTTTTTGCTAGGATTGAGAAAACACTTTCCGGAAATTGTGAAAATATTTTTTACTAAAAAAATGGCCTGAAATAAATTAAATGACCTTTTTTATAGTTTTTGATGTGTTTTTGATGTAGGTAAAATCTTATACTGATGAATAGTTGTAGCACTTGAAATTTTGGGGTTTTGAAACAAGTGAGAGACATTAGAGAAAAATTTAAATGCTATGAAAAACAATTTTCCCAAAATCATTGCGGTATTATCGCTTTTAGCTTTGACTTGGGCCTGTGACAACGGGTTTTCAGAGGTGCCAGTGGTGGACACTCCACCAAAAATTACATTGGGTGCAATTACCAGTGGATTGACTGAAGGAGAGGATTTTAAAATCAATGTCACTTTAGATGATGGCGTTGATAATGGTTCTGTGAGTTCCTTATCAACATTAGATTATGTGATTTCAAGTGGAGGAACTTCTGTCGCATCTGGAACAGAAGCGCTTACAGGAGACAAGCAGACCGTAACTATTACCGTTGCCGGTGGATTTGAACCTGGTGACTACAACCTTGACGTAACTGCCACCGATAGTAATGGGAATTCTGAAGCCACCAATGTATCTTTTAAAGTAGCAGCGCAAAAGCCTGCATTTGATATTACGGGTACGTGGTTTGTAGAACCTGTACCAGGGTCTTTGGCCGTCGGCCCTAATCCTGGAGACGGATCTTGGTTTTCTATACCAGCCGATCAAGTAAATGCACGAGCTTGTTTTTATGATGACACTTATACTTTCGGAGAAGATGGTTCATTGGTTATTGATCTAGGAGATGCTACTTGGCTTGAGCCTTGGCAAGGGGGAGCAGGTGATGGTGCGTGTGGCGCACCAGTCGCACCATACAACGGAGGAACTTATGAATATACCTACACAAGCACTTCTTTGACAGTAATCGGTGAAGGCGCCTTTATCGGACTTCCAAAGGTGAACAATGCTGGTGAGTTACCAGCTGTTGCCGTACCTAATCAAATCACTTATACCATAGTAGACCCTGTAGACGATGGAAATACACGTCGAATGACGCTTCGAATTAACTTTAATAATAATGGTACCGATGTTTGGTGGGATTTCAAGTTGATTTCAGGTGAAATTGGTTCTGGAGAAAATGAAACCACTTCTATTGAAGGAAATTGGAAAATGGAACCTGTAGCAGGTGCTTTGGCTGTAGGACCATCTGCAGGTAGTTCAGAGTGGTATTTCAACTCTGCTGATGATGTAACCGGAAGAGCTTGTTTCTTTGACGATGTGTACACCTTTGGAGCTGATGGTTCTTTCTCCTATGATATGGGTGGTTCAACTTGGCTTGAGCCTTGGCAGGGAGCAGCAGGTGATGGGGCATGTGGCACTCCAGTTGCACCCCATGATGGAAGCGGAAGTTATACCTATACATTTGATGGAAGTGCATTAACTCTTAATGGAACAGGTGCTCACGTAGCCCTTCCTAAAGCCGTAAATGCTGGAGAACTTGGTAATCCTGGAATAGATGTTCCTGAAAGCATAACATATCAAGTGGCTAGCCTCACAGAATCAGGAGGCGTTAAGAAAATGACCTTGCATATTGAAACTGGTTCTGGCGTATGGTGGACATTCAAATTGATTTCTGAATAATTTCTTTAAAACACCCGGTGGCTTTTTGAAAGTTACCGGGTGTCTTTTTTTAGCTTAACTCAAAATATTATGAAATTTTCGATAAAACCGTTTTTCATCTTTTTCCTTATCATCTCGGTAGGTCTTTTCTTCTCCTGTGATTCTGAAGAAAAGGACAACCCCAGCGGATCTAATCCAGACAACACTGTATCACTGATCCCTATTCCTGAAGGCGGGGCTACTTCTCCAACTTCCTACCCGGGTATGACATTGGTCTGGGAAGACGATTTTGAAGGGAATAGCCTTGATATAGCAAACTGGTCCCATGAAACCGGTACTGGAAATAACGGTTGGGGAAACAACGAACTTCAGTATTACAGATCTCAAAATACCTCCGTCGAGCGAGGTCATCTGATTATTACTGCCAAACAGGAATCATTTGGTGGAAGTCAATATACCTCTTCCCGAATCGTCTCTAAGAACAAGAAGCAATTCCGTTATGGAAGAGTAGACATCCGAGCAGTCACTCCAAGAGGGCAAGGCATGTGGCCTGCACTTTGGATGCTAGGTTCAAATTTCGAAGAAGTAGGCTGGCCTGCATGCGGTGAAATTGACATTATGGAGATGGTTGGTGGACAAGGCCGGGAAAATACCGTTCATGGTACCGTTCATTGGCAAAATGATGGATCACATGCAGAATTCGGAGGTTCATACAAAATCCCTTCCGGAACTCTTGCTGATAAATTCCATGTGTTTTCGATCGAATGGACTGCCAGTAAAATCACCTGGTATATCGATAATCAAAAATACCATGAGATAGATACCACCCCGGCTCAGCTGGATGAATTCAGAAGAAGTTTCTTCTTTATTATGAATGTAGCAGTTGGTGGAAATTGGCCGGGCCCTCCAAATAATACCACCGTCTTTCCACAACATATGATTGTGGATTATATTCGAGTATTCCAATTTGACTAAAATAAAAAAGCCCTTCCGGGCTTTTTTTATTTGTGATTCTCCAACCAATCGCCAAGGAGATGATTGACAACCTCAGGCTTTTCAATACAGCTGCTATGCCCTGCACCGGGGATCCGATGAAGAACTGAGCCTGGAATCCCCATCTGAATGAATTTGGCTTTCTCCGGCTTTGTGGCAACATCCTCGTCCCCCACTACTATCATCGTTGGACAGCTGATTGAGGCTAATTCATCCTCCACTCCATTGCGGTAAATCACACCCTCTACCGGACCTGTTATCGATTTTTTATTCGACATCAATTCCTTCTTCCAATGCTTTATCTCCTCTTTGTTGGACTTAGCTGAAAGCCAAGATTCGGCAAACATAATCGGCATTACCTTATTGGCAACAGGAGGAATGATTCCAAACCATTTGACGATTCCATTGAGGGTCTTGTATTTGGGAAGATTCTCAACAGGCTCCGCATTGGCTGAGGTCTCAAGCAAAACCAAACTCTTGATCAATTCTGGCCTACGAGAAGCCAATCTAAGCCCCACAAATCCACCCATAGACAATCCTACAAAATGTACCTTACTCAATTTTAGGCTTTCGATCAAGGCTGCCGCATCCTCTGCGACCGTTTCCATATCAAAAGGCCCCTTTACCTCACTTTGCCCTTGACCGCGGTGATCATAGGCTATTACCCGATATTTTTTGGATAACTCCTCAATTTGAGAGGCAAACATTTTATGGCTCCAAAGAAGGCCATGTGAAAAAAGAACAACCTCCTTCCCAGAACCTTTTTCTAAGTAAAAAAGCTTCACGCCATTTGCTTCTATCTGTGGCATTATTCCTCTTGTTTAAATGCTAAATCACCAATCTAAACCAGGTTGTGTCAGTCGGGCATTTTCACGCGCTTTGTGCTGATCTACAATTTCTTTTACGTCCTGAAGTAATTTTTTGGCATCGTACACAATTCCATCTTTCACCGTATATTTTACTCCACCTACTCTGACCGGCTGATTATTTTCATCAACTCGAATTGCTCCAGTCCCGTAAAGTATCTTCAGATTTTGTAAGGGATTCTCTTCTAAAATCACAAAATCAGCCAATTTCCCGACTTCAACAGTTCCGATTTCCTTTTCCATACCCAAGGCCTCTGCTCCATACATGGTAGCCGAACGAATCACTTCCAAAGGATGAAAGCCAGCTTCTCGAAGCAACTCCAGCTCTCGGATATAAGCGAACCCGTATAGTTGATAAATAAATCCAGAATCAGATCCCGTAGTTACCCTACCTCCTCGATTTTTATACTCATTGATAAAGGTCATCCACAATCGGTAGTTTTCTTTCCATTGAAGTTCTTCCTCTGTAGTCCAGTCAAACCAATAGGAACCATGAGACTGACGACTTGGGGAATAAAATCTCCAAAGTGAGGGGAGCGTGTAAGTCTCATGCCATTCAGCTCGACGGGCCCGCATCAAGTCTCGGTTGGCTTCGTAAATATTAAATGTCGGGTCAAGCGTAAAATCAAGCTCCAAAAGCTCATTCATTACCTTATTCCAGTGATCAGAATAAGGTGGAGCGGCTTGCTTCCAAAGCTTACCCGCCTCTGCAAATCGATGTTGCTCATTTTGATAATTGTAGTCCAATCTAAAATCCTGAATGGTTCGGTCCTGAAATAAAGCCTCTGGCAAGCCATACCAATGTTCCATTGAAGTCAACCCTGCTCTAGCAGAATTCAAAACATTCCAACGAGCAACATCCAACTGCTGATGGTGCATTGCCGAGCGAAGTCCAATTCGCTTGTTTTCGGAAATTGCCGCCTGCATTACCTCAGGATTTGCACCAAAAAACTTAATTCCATCTGCCCCTTTAGCCTTATTCTGATTCACCCAAGCTTTTGCTTGATCTGCTGTAACAATGGGTTCTTCAGCACCTTGACCGAAAGCTGTATATGCTAAAATCCGAGGAGCTGTAATTTGATTTGCAACTGATCGCTTCTTTTCATTTAGTACCCAATCCAAACCATTTCCTGCGGATGGATCCCGAATAGTCGTGACTCCATGTGCCATCCAAAGTTTATAAACATATTCAGCTGGTGTTCCTTGGCCTGTTCCTCCAATATGAGCATGCATGTCAATAAAACCCGGCAGGAGATAATGCCCTTCTAGGTCAATTTCTTTCGTGTTTTCATCTGCCTTAGGCCTTCTTCCCTCCCGGATGGGCAAGCCAGGATAGCCCACAACTTGGATCTGGGCAATTCTATTTTTCTCAACCACAATATCTACTGGACCAATAGGCGGTGCACCGGTCCCATCTATCAGGGTCACTCCCCGTAGGATTAATTTGTCATAAGGCCCATCTCCTTCTTCCCGATCAGGGGCGGGCATAATCTGGGCAAAAGCTTGAAATGCAAACATTGCAGCAAGCATGCTGAGCAAAAAACTCTTCTTTATCATAGGGTTGGTGGATGATATGAGACAATAAGTTAGGAGAAAAAGAAACAGGAAAAAACCTCTAGGGGATGACCGGAAACAAAAAAGTCCGGATAATAAATACCCGGACTTAAAAATTGAATGGAAGATTTAATCAGAGGTCTTTGAACTGATCCATGATTTCCTCAGAAATTCCTGTGAAGGAATATCCTCCATCATGAAAGAGGTTTTGCATAGTCACCATTCGGGTCAAATCCGAAAACATCGTCACAATATAATCTGCGCAGGATTCTGCTGAAGCATTTCCTAGCGGAGACAATTTCTCTGCGAAATTGAAGAAAGAATCAAATCCACCAATTCCTGTTCCTGCTGTTGTTTTGGTTGGAGATTGAGAAATGGTATTCACGCGGACTTTTTTCAATTTTCCAAACCGATATCCATATCCTCTGGCAATGCTTTCCAATAAGGCTTTTGCATCTGCCATATCTGTGTAGAAAGGATAAACTCGCTGTGCAGCAATATAGGAAAGACCGATAATAGAAGCCCATTCATTCATGATGTCCATTTTTTCGGCCACATGCATCATTTTGTGGAAAGAAATCGCGGAGACATCATAGGACTTCATCGCCCAATCATAGTTGAGCTCCCCATAGGAACGGCCCTTACGGATATTAGGGGACATTCCGATCGAGTGGAGAAGAAAATCAAAATTCCCACCTAGGAATTCCTTTGCCTCTGCATATAGCTTTTCAATATCCTCCACGGCTGTAGCATCCGCGGGGATAACAATCGTGTTACACTCTTCCGCGAGTTCTTTGATGGCACCCATTCTCATGGCGATAGGGGCATTGGTCAGGACAAAACGCCCTCCTTGTTCCTTTACTTTTAGAGCGGTTTTCCACGCAATGGAATTTTCATCCAACGCTCCGGTAATGATACCGACTTTACCTTTTAGCAAGTTTTCTGGCATATGACTATTGGGTTGATTTCAAAAATTTGATCAAAAATAGAGAAAATTCGGGAGTTCTTCCCTCAATTGGCAAGAAGCTCCTTGGCACTTTCCACGGCAGAACCGGAAGGTTGTGCACCAGCAATCATTTTTGCCAATTCCATAACCCGCTCATTTTCATCCAAAAGTTTGATTTTGGAGACGGTTTTTTCAGCAGAATTGTCTTTATAGACGAAGTAATGTAAATCACCCTTCGCCGCTACTTGAGGCAAGTGGGTAATGCAAATTATTTGATGATTTTGGGTAATATCCTTCATCATTCGAACCATTTGCAATGCGACTTCTCCCGAAATTCCGGTATCAATTTCATCAAATATGAGCGTAGGCAAAGCCATTTTATCAGCCATCAAATACTTGATTGCAAAAAGTAAACGGGAAAATTCACCACCCGAAGCCACTTTTTTCAAGGGCTGTAATTGACTTCCCTTATTGGCAGAAAAAAGCATCTCGATTTGGTCCAAACCAGAACTACCCGGCTGAATGGCTTGATGTTCAAACTTGATACGGGCATTTTCCATTCCCAATCGATGTAGCAGCGATTCCAAAGATTTTTCGAAGGATTGGAAGCAAGATTTTCGTTTGGTAGTCAAGGCCTCGCCAGCTTTGATCATAGCTGATTTTGCCTGATGAAATTCCTTTTCCGACTTTTCAAGTGATTCATCTAAATTTTGAAATTCGAAAACCCGATCGGCCAAATCCTTCTCGATAGTTAGGAGTTCTTCAACGGTCAATACCCCGTGCTTTTTTTGAAGCTGGTAAATCTTGCTCAACCGATCCCGGGTTTCCTCCAACTTCTCAAAATCTACCTCTACTTGAAGATCTTCTTCTTCCAAAGTGGCAACCAAATCTTTTAATTCTATCAAAGCTGAATGAAATCGCTCTTTGATCTCAGAAAATTTATGTGCCAAGCGCTCCAAATTTTGAAAATGCTGTTGGATTTGACTTAAGCCTTGCAAAACTCCAAATTGCTCATCCTGAAAAAGGCCTACAATCTCCTGAATTTTAGATTTGATTTCTTCGGCATTTTCGAGAATTTCCTGACTGGATTCCAACTCCTCCTGCTCGCCTTCTACTAAGGAAAGGGCGCTCAGTTCCTCCAATTGAAATTGATTGAAGTCAGCCTCTTTTTGAAGTTCTATGGCCTTTTTCTTCAAATCCTCCCATCGTTCTTTTGCCTGCCTATAAGCTTTAAATTTTTCTTTGTAGTCAAGTAGCTCAGCCGCAGATCCAGAAAAGGCATCCACCAAGCCCAATTGATAGGCACCTTCAGCCAGCAAAAGGGTATCATGCTGAGAATGCACATCCATGAGTTTGGAAGCCAGCTCCTTCAAAACATCTAATAATACAGGGGAATCATTGACAAATGACCTGGATTTTCCAGATGGACTGATTTCTCTTCGGATAATGCAGGGTTCCTCATAATCGAGCTCATGCTCTTCAAAAAATTCTTTCAGCCCATATTCTCCTATTTCAAACCAGCCTTCAATGATACACTTCCGATCCTCGTGAAGAAGAACTTTTGTATCTGCCCGCTTTCCTAAAAGTAGCCCGACCGCACCCAACATGATAGATTTCCCAGCACCTGTCTCTCCGGTTACCATATTCAAACCGGAACCAGGCTGCATATGCAGATCATCAATCAAGGCATAATTGGAAATACTGAGGGTTTTGAGCATGGATAATGGTTTTGCACAAAGCTAAAAAATCCCCTTTAGCTTTTCAGCAGCTCATTGTACTTTCTGGCATTATTGGGATCTACTTCGAGTAGCAATTCCACTACTTCAGTCCGGATTTCCATAGGAGCATTTTTAAAAATTTTACTAATCTCATCCCCCTTCGCATCCATGAAGGCAATTGTAAAAATACCATTGGGCTGAGCCTTGTTTGCCTCTGCTACCAAACGAACCGCTTCAAGCATATTTTGGTAAGCTTTTTCGGAATCAATCTGTAAAAGGTCTAATCCTTGACGATGATATAGGTAATAGGCATCCCGAATAGAGGAATAAACCGAAGAAGAATAAATATCATTGATCAACCAAAAACGGTTTCTTCGATCAGAGTTGCTTTGTCCCCAACCTGCCCTTCCTGATTGCTGAGCGTTGTTGACAATATCATTTGCCACTGCAAAAAATGAATTCCCTCCACGACTTTCAAAACTGTCATAATCCAAACCGATGGCAATATTTGCATAGAATGCCAGTAAAGAAGAAATATTATTTAGGAAAGTAAATCGGTTAAACTCAATTGGCTGGGATTCAATGAATTCAAAATTCCAGCTTCGATCTGCAAAATTCAAAAGCAATGTTTCATAATTCGTCCCATAGACCGGACGAACTGTCTGAACTTGAACGGTGGCAGAAAACGAACCTACCGTGGTCGCTTCATTGATCGTAATCAACAAATTACCCTTGATCCTTTCTTCGGGGCGAAACTCATTAGAAGTCCAGGATCTCCCATTCAAAAACTGCTCAAAAGCAGTTTTCATTTGATTGAAAATATCCGTGTTTTGAAGATTCGATCGCTCGCTGTTGATAATAACGGTAAAGTTCAACTCCTGTGCAAAGGAGCAGATACTTAAGCCAAAAAAAAGAAAAAGACTAGCCGCGATTTTTTTCATGCAATACAAGTAAAGAAAAAATCAAACGAGAGTCCAACTTGATTCTTTTTTGATTTGATCCAAAATCATTCCCGCAATTTCTTTTTTTGGAGCAATTTCGGATTCCGCAACCTGCCCATTCTTGGAAAAAATACTCACGCGATTGGTATCTAAACGAAAACCTGCCCCTTTTTCTTTCATAGAATTAAGCACAATGAGGTCAAAGTTTTTTCCCTTCAACTTCTCGACTGCATGTGCTCTTTCATTTTCGGTTTCCAAGGCAAAGCCTACATGAATCTGGTTTGGTTTTTTATTTTTTCCCAATTCTTGGGCTATATCCACATTCTTTTTCAGATGAATTTGGAGTGAATCACCCTGCTTTTTGATTTTCTCAGGAGAAACTTCTGCCGGCGCATAATCAGCAACTGCGGCCGCAAAAACCATCACATCCATTTTTGCATGGATTTCATGGGCCGCTTCATACATTTCCTGGGCACTGTAAACATCCTTCCAGTTAAATTTTTCTTTGGTAACTGGAATGGAAATAGGTCCAGAAATCACCCAAACTTCCGCTCCTCTTTCTAAAAAAGCTTCTGCAAGAGCATAGCCCATTTTTCCACTGGAATGATTGGAGATAAAACGGACAGGATCTATGGCTTCTTGGGTTGGGCCAATTGTCAAACCCACCTTTTTCCCCTTAAAATCTTGAGCTGATTTAAAAAAAGTTTTGATTTCAGCCACCATACTTTCCGGTTCCATCATTCTTCCCTGACCTGAAAGTCCAGAAGCAAGTTCCCCACTTTCAGCATCTAGAAGCCGATTGCCGAATGATTGTAGCGTTTGGATATTATTCCGAACGGAAGGATGTTGGTACATATCCAAATCCATCGCCGGAGCAAACCAAACAGGACATCTGGCCGAAAGGTAAGTCGCTAACAAAAGATTGTCGCAATACCCATTTGCCATTTTGGCCAAGGTATTGGCTGATAAAGGAGCAATTAGCATCAAGTCAGCCCATAGCCCTAATTCTACATGATTGTTCCAAACCCCAGTATCATCTTTCTGAAATTGATGTAAAGCAGGTCTTTTAGAAAGTGTGGCTAAGGTCAGTGGGCTTATAAAATCAAGAGCAGAGGCACTCAGGATTACCTGTACCTCTGCTCCTTCTTTGATTAATAATCGTGTTAGGAAAGCGGATTTATAGGCAGCAATGCTACCTGTGACTCCTAAGATAATCCGCTTACCTTCAAGCCCCATTACTGTGCTTCTTCTTCAGGGAATCGGTAAAACACCTTACCTTCCAAAAACTCCTCCATAGCCAAAGTAGTTGGCTTAGGCATTCTTTCGTAAAATTTAGAGATTTCGATTTGTTCTTTGTTTTCAAAAACCTCCTCCAAGTTATCTACAGTAGAAGCAAACTCAGAAAGCTTGTTATTCAACTCTTCTTTCAAATTGTTGGAGATTTGCTTGGCCCGCTGTCCTACGATGTGAATTGACTCGTAGATGTTGCCGGTAGGTTCAGAAACCTTGTCCAAATCGCGTGTGATGATGGATGGATTAACTGCCATATGGATTATTGTTTGTTTTCGTTTGTTTGATTTGTAGCTGGACTAATTAGCTTATTTTTCTCAGCTTCTTCTCGTTCAGCAATTTCCTTCTTAAGTTTCAAATGCTCATCGAGCTCTTCACGAGCTTCTGTTTCATAGCTTTTTACTTCAGCTGTGAATTTGCTGTCGGGATATCTTCTATAGAAATTCAAGGCATGAGTAAATACTTCATTTAGTCGTTCTTCCTTTTTGGAAAAAACACTATTCACCGCATACCCTGTACTTACTTCCACCAATTTGTAAGCAAGCTCTTCATTGTATTTACTTTCCGGAAAGTCTTTAGCGAAATTCTGAAAGTTAACGATACAAGCTCTGTAAAAATCACCTGGGAATAGCCCATCCTTCAACCTGTAGTACATCTGCGATTCCTCGTATGCTTTTCGCTCAAAACGGGTTTCTAGATCTTCTAACATCTCAAATGCTCGCTCATAGGAATCAGACCCTGGATATCGGGTCACAAATTGCTGTATAGCGGCTACGGCTTCTTGGCTACTTTGCTGGTCCAGATTGAAATCCGGAGAATCCAAATACAAAGAATAGGCATGCATAAACAAAGCTTCCTCTGCCAATGGGCTTCGATTATAGGTACGGTAGAAATTATTGAAATAACCTGCAGATTCGATGTATCGCTTCGTCTTAAAATGACAATATGCGTAATTGTAGTCTGCTAGCTCTGCCTTTTCACTTCCACGGATAATTGGAAGGACTTTATCATAGAGAATGATGGCCTTGTTGTATTCGCCTTCTTGGTAATACTTGTTTGCACCTTCATATAGCTCTTCCCAGTTGGTGCTTTTTTCCAATTTGGCAAAAGGACCACAGGAATAGAGAAGTGAAGCGAAAGTTAGTATGAAAAGGGAAATTCGACGCATGCTCATTTTCAAGACCGCAAATATACGGGATAATTGTTGGTATTCAAACGGATAGGGAACAGGGAGATTACTTCTTTACAACGAGTTTTTTTGTCACAATATTCTTATTGTCAACAAAAAGAGTGTAAAAATATACCCCCGGATGAAAGTCAGAAACATTGATCACCAAGGTATTCTGATCAGGATCTAATTCAAATTCAGCCACCGGGTTACCGATGAAACTATTGATTGTGATTTTTGCATTCGCCCGTGGTTGCTTTAATACATAATCCAACTGCGCGATTCGATTACTGGGGTTTGGATATACATCACTGATTCGAATCGCATCGTAATCAGATTCATCTGCTTTTTCTTCAGGATTAGTCACATGATATTGTGCCTCGACCACGAAGGATTCACGGATATTTTTCTCGTTAACAAAGACCAAATCAAAACCTCCTCGGGTTTCAGTAATTCCCAAAGAAAATTCAAGATATAAATCCGTGACAATTTCACCCGGTTGGAGACTCACTTTAATTTTGGCCAAATCTCGCTTGGTATCGTAGCAATTTTCCCCAATACAGATTTTCATATCCTGAGAAGAACCGATATTCCCATTGATATTTTTCAGAAAATAAGTTTTGGGAGTGTCTCCTTCGTTTTGAAGAATGATTGTTTTTCGTTGGGAAGCTCCAATAGCTCCATCAAACTCCAAAGCTTCACTCAACACACGAACCTCTTGAGCTTCCACCATAACAGGAAGAAGCACAATAAATGCCCATGTAAAAAATTTGAGGAAATTATTCATGTAGAAGTTTGATCGATAAGCCTACGGAAAGTTGTTTCTGAATAGAAATATACACAACAAATCTACGTAGTAGGTAATGTCGGGACGAAAAATTCGGGTTAATTGTTGTTAACCTCTATAAAATTTTTTGAGATTTTATTCGTTGGGCGAATTTTGACTTTTCTGAAGGGGCACCAAAGTCCTTTTTTTTGCATTTGCCTTCCATTTTTCAAGAGATTTCTGCATTTCTTCTTCGGTCGGCATCCGGATTTGGGCATCCGGAATATCAAATAAATTTTTTGCACCCGGATCAATCTCTTCTATGGATCGCCAAGCAAAAATACTTTCCATAGTAGGCTTTTCATCTTCTCTCCAAACAAATCCCTCCAGTTTGCCCCCATCTTCCCCGATATCCTGAACGGGAATAAACTTACCTTCGGGTTTTACCCCATAGTTGACCTTTACCAATTGTCCCTCTTCAAAGCTCATTTTGATAGTTGCCGACAAGGTTTTATTGACCCCTTGAACCAAGGTATCCCCCTCTAAAGCATAATACAGAGACTCACCATTTCCGTCGATATTCAAGCGATTCAATTGCCCTTCCGTGAAATAGCCCGTCATGGATCTTCCCTTCATTTGGTTGAAATTCAACAAGGTGTCAGACATCACTGCAAAAGCATTGTTTTTCACAAAAAGCTCTCTGATCTGCTCATTTTCAATAAAAAAAGTCATCGAATCAGCCGTGATTTGACTTTTTTGGTTCCAAATAGCCGGATCTTGGAAAAGCTGTATCGTAGAATCCGCATAATTGTAACTCAACGAGTCAGCAATGCCAGACAAGTCAGATTTGACTAGTTGGATAGAAGAAAAAGCCAAAAGGTATTTGAGAGAATCTGTTTCATGATCTTGAGAAATCAGCGTATCCGCTGTCAGATAAAGGGTATCTGTCTCAAAATACCGTCTTACTAGAGCATTCCCATGGACAAGGCTGTAACCTCTCTCCTCCCAATACTGTCCTCGGTCTCCAAAAATTTCAACTTCACGTTCTTTATTCAAAACCCGCACATCTTCTTTCCCCTCATAGTAGGCTTCATTTTCCCGATAAATCAATTCACCAGCCTTTACCCGGCTTGTCTCGGTCTCGACTACCCCATCAAAAAAACGAAAGCTCTTTGCCTGAGTGTCATAAAAACTCCCTTTTTCTGCGTCCAGTGTGTTTCCGTCCTTAGAAACCAAATTAGTTAGGCCCTTTGTCTCAGCAGTTTTTGGCACCGTCAAGTAAACCAAGTAATTGGTCTTCATCGTATAATCCGGATTAACCAAAACTACATCGTCGGTAAAAGTAATCCGCTCGAGATTGACCTCATAACGTCCCCGCTCACTCGTCAAAACGTTGGTTGAATCCACGACGCGCCCCCCATTAAAATAGGTGGCAATATTTCCGGCCCGATCGTAATTAAGGTAATCCGTGTAAACCGTAGTTTCAAGATTCGAAAAAACAACATTCGTTCGAAGCTTGGCCAATTTGCTATTCCCGTCATATTCCGCGTATGCGCTACGAGTGGTTACTGAATCTTGCTCGTCTTGAATAAATACTCGACCAAACAATTCTGCCCGGTTATCCATCCTGAAAAAATGAGCAGAATCACAGGAAATCAGAGTACTTTGATTTTTCATTCGGACTGATCCGATCAGCCTTTCAAATCCCTCGGCTCCCTTCAATGAATCTGCCTGAAGAATATCCAAGGTATTCCCCTGGGAATTAGCATTCCTATTTTGCCCCCAAAGTGTAGAGATGGACAAAAAGGAAAAAAAGAAGAGCAAATAAAATCGAACCGCAGAATTCATAAGGAAACTCAAGTGGGCAAAATTAGTAGAAAAAGCTATTTTTGGTTAATGTTAGCAGCTTTTCAGGAGCATATACGCCAAAAGGCACTTTTGGATCACTCAAAGACCTATCTATTGGCTTGTAGTGGCGGAGTAGACAGTATGGTTTTGGGCTATTTATTAGAAAAATCGGAGATAGCCTTTGAAGTAGCTCATGTCAATTTCGGATTACGAGGAGAGGAAAGCAATCAAGATGAGCTTTTGGTGATTCAATGGTGCGAAAAGAACGGAATTACCCTCCACCTGCACCATCCGGACACGCTAGAATATTCCAAAGAAAAAAAACTCTCGATTCAAATGGCTGCTCGAGAAATTCGATATACCTGGTTCGAATCCCTGAAACAAGAAAGAAATCTGGATGGAATTGTTCTTGCCCATCATCAGGACGATCAATTGGAAACGATCTTTTTAAATCTTCTTAGAGGTACCGGTTTGGATGGAATCCAAGGAATGGCCGATAAAAAATCCGGATTGATTCGACCTCTCCTACCTTTTTCAAAAGAAGAAATAGAGGCTTTTGCTAAGGAAAATCAAATCAATTGGAGGGAGGATCAATCCAACCAAAAGACTGATTATAAACGAAATAAGCTTCGCTTGGAAGCCCTACCAGGGCTTTACGCTGTATCGGCAGATTCTAGACAGAACCTGCTCGGGAGTTTTGCTAGAATGCATGATGCAGGCAAGGCTTTACATGGCTTAGTTCAAGACTGGTTGGGGAAGTATCTCAAAACAGATTCGGACACCCAAAGTCTACCCTTTCATGCATTTATCCATCATTCGGGAGCAAATACACTAATTTTCTACTGGTTACGCAGTTTTGGATTTAATTCCGATCAGTGCGAAGCAATTGTGGCCTCTGCTAAATCAGGCGAGTCCGGAAAGCAGTTTTTTAGTTCAAGTCATCAACTGAATGTTGACAGGGAAGAATTACTGCTAGCGCCTCAGGTTGAAAACTTCCAACCGATATTTATCCAAGAACAAGATATTGAGCTTTTTCTACCGGAAGGAACCTACGAATTGATTAAAAAACCCATCGGGGAAAAACTGGATTCCTCCCGTGAAAA
>JABXHZ010000432.1 GCA_013373335.1 Cyclobacteriaceae bacterium
ATTTAGAAGCTTTTTGAAGTGCTTTTACTAAGCGATTTTCATCGATTGGCTTGAGCACATAGTCCAAGCAATTGTGATCGAAGGACTGAAGCGCATATTGATCGTAAGCTGTAATGAATACCACTGGGATCCTTAGCTCAGGAAATTCTGAAAAAGCACGGAAACTTAATCCATCAGCCAAATGAATATCACAAAGGATCAGGTCAAAATTGGAGGTGTTTCTGAGATGCTCTTTTAAACTTTTGATACTTTGAACTGAATCAATTACTTCCCAATCGGGAAAGTTTTTTCCAACAATGGATTTAATCCGTTGTTGAGCGAGGGGTTCGTCTTCTACCAAAAGTAGTCTCATCTATTTCTATCAAAGGAAGTGTTACTTGAAAAATATCTTCCCCATCGACTATGTCAATGGATTGATTAATAAACCTATATCTTTCAGAAATGTTTTGAAGACCTATGCCAGTTGATTCTTCAACTGCCTCTTTGGACTGCTTTGGATTTATGATTTTCAATTGCTCAGCATTAGCTTCAATCCGTATTTCCAGAGGTTCTTTTTCCGTGAAATAATTGTGTTTCACTGCATTTTCAACCAATAATTGGAGAACCGCAGGAGGAACCATTTTCGTTTTAGCATTGGACTGAATATCTATTGAAAACGAAAGGGATTTTTGAAATCGGATTGCTAATAGTTCCAAATAATCATCAAGAAATTGTAACTCTTCTTCCAAGGAAACCAATTCATTGACTTTATTTCCCAGTAGATAGCGATAGATACTACTTAGCTTTTGAAGATAACGATCGGCGAGTTGAATATTCTCGTGAATAAGCACGGAAATCGCACTGAGATTATTGAAGAAAAAATGCGGATTGAGTTGCATATTTAGCGATTCCAATTTCGCCTCGGTACTAAGCAATTTCAATTTTTCTGCTTCTAACTTCTTCTCCCCGTATTTTTTATTGAAAAAATAGATGGCATTGACAGAATTTAGAAAGAGGTTAATCCGAAAAAGAAAGCCTAAAGTCAGTAAAAAATTTGGCCTAGTCATTCCAAATGGACCTCCGAAAAGCATACCTGTAACTTTAACAGATAGGACAGCAAGTCCAGAAATCAAAAGAAAGCTAGAAGCAAATTGTAAAACTAAGGGGTGGATTTTTTGAAACTTTGAAAGGATGGATTTTTCCACCAAAAAATTAAAGAACCATACCAGATAGCAAAGAACCAGTATTAAACCAAAAAGTTGATTTTGAGGAAGAGCTGCTTGGAAAAGCCGGTCTCCATCTAATATTAGAATATTAAAAAAGGAATATAATCCCAATAACCCAGGATAAATCCACTTGTATCGATGGCCAAACATTCCGCTTCTCTCTTTCCCTTCCGAACTAATATTTAATGAAAAAGCAAGGAGAGGGGAATCCCCTCCCCTTGCATGTGGTAGTTAAATAGATTTTCTTTTTATAGCGTAGGAAGCAATACACCGTTGATCACGTGAACCACTCCATTTTCGATAGCTACATCAGCAACTTGTACCGTATAGGTTTTTCCTCCAGCATCAGTTACAGTTACTGTTCCACCATTTCTGGTCACTGTTAGATCTTCCCCAGCCAAAGTCGGTACAGTCTGCGTTCCTTCTGCCAAATCAGTTGAAAATGCTACTGCTGGAACTACATGGAAGCCAAGTACTTTTTGAAGTCCATCTAGACCAATTGCATTTACCAAGGCATCCAAGGAAGCAAAACCCAAGTCGCCAAGCAATTGAACAAAAGCATCATTGGTAGGAGCAAACACAGTAATCGCCTCAGCATCTAGCAAATCTTGACCCAATCCAGCTGCGGTAACCGCCTCCAACAAAATAGTAAGATTTGCGTCTGTGGCTGCCTCAACTAGATTCGGTAAATCTTCTTCTGGAAGCAAGACCCCATCAATCACATGAACCACTCCATTTTCAATGGCCACATCCGCCGCAACTACATTAAATGTATTGCCTCTTGCATCTGTTACGGTTACTGAAGATCCTGATCGAGTTACTGTTAGGTCTTCTCCTGCTAAAGTAGGAACTGTTTGAGCCCCTTCAGCCAAATCAAATGAGAAGGCAGTAGCTGGAACCACATGGAAGCCTAAAATTCGAGTTACTTCTTCCAATCCTACCGCATTAACCAACTCTTGAAGAGAATTCAAATTCAAGGCCCCTAAAAGATCCAAGAAAGCTTGATTTGTTGGTGCAAAAACTGTGATTGCCTCTGCATCAAGTAAAGTTTGACCCAAACCGGCTGCTGTCACAGCATCCAACAAAACAGTAAGGTTTGCTGAAGTAGCGGCTTCTACAATATTTGGCAAGCTGAATTCTGGAAGAAGTACTCCATCGATCACATGTACAACTCCATTTTCAATTGCTACATCAGCAGCAACCACATTCGCAGTATTTCCTAAAGCATCGGTAACAGTAACTCCAGATCCATCAGCAGTTACAGTCAATTCTTGACCTGCAAGTGTTGTAAAGGTATTAGTTGCATTTAGATCCGTGGAAAATGCTACCGCAGGAACCACATGGAATCCTAGAATAGTTTGAAGGTTTTCGATTCCGCCAATCCGCGCTACCAGTTGATCCAAGTTAGCTGCATTGTAAGCATCTAAAGCTGCAGCAAAAGCGTCATTCGTTGGTGCAAAAACAGTAATTGCGTCAGCTTCAAGCAAGGCTCCACCTAAACCAGCAGCTGTAACAGCGTCCAATAGAGTGGTAAGTCCAGCCGCTTGTGCAGCTTCTACAATATTTGGAAGCATCAAATCCGGCAACATCATTCCATTGATCACATGAACAACTCCGTTTGAGATTTCAATATCCGCAGCTACTACTTGAGCTGTACGTCCTAATTGATCAATAACGGTTACTACGCCTCCTGCTACTTCAACAGTAATATCTTGACCTGAAAGGGTAGTAAATGTATTTGTTGCCTGCAAATCGCCAGACATGGCTACAGCAGGAACCACATGGAATCCGAGCACTTTTTCTAAGTTGTCAATTCCACCAATTTTCAACACCAATTCATCCAAATCTTGGGCTCCAAAAACTTCTAGAGCAGCAGCAAAAGCTTCATTGGTTGGAGCAAATACAGTAATTGCACCTGCGGAAAGTAGGTCATTAGCTAATCCATCTACTGCAGTAACTGCTGCCAATAAGGTAGTTAGCCCAGCATCTGTAGCAGCTTCTACCAAATCAGGCTTAGGCAATTCGATGGAAGGAATAAGAACGCGGTCAATAACATGAACGGCTCCATTTTCAATTTTTACATCTGCCTGAACGACTTGAGCAACATTTCCTACAGCATCTTCAACGGTGATGATGTCCCGACCAGCACGTCTAACAATCAATTGCTGACCTGCCAAGGTGGTTACAACGTTAGTTGCATCCAATTGGTCCTGAAAAATAGCATTAGGCACGACGTGAAAACCAAGAACGGTTTGAAGATTCATCGGTCCTCCCAATTTTTCAACCAATTCATCTAAACTACTTGCATCAAATTCAGCAAGTGCATTTGCAAAAGCATCATTGGTAGGTGCAAAAACGGTGATTGCATTTTGATCCTGAAGCGCTGCTTCCAATCCAGGGATGGATCGAACAGTAGTGACTAAAGTAGTTAAGCCAGCATCCTCGGCGGCTTGCATTAAAGTTGGAAGAGGGACCGGACCTTGGTAATCTTCATTTTCGCAAGAAATAAAGGTTAACAAAAAAGCCCCTATAAATAGGTACTTAAAGAATTTGAACATAGCGATATTGGTTAGTTTTTTCTATGAAACCTCCCAATACCTACTTCCTGTTTTAGTTATTTCCTTGAATTGTTGATTTAAAGGGTTGAACTGTAGCTCAAATCCCTTGAATTGAAAAAAGCCCCGAAGGGCTTTTCTTTTATTTGACAATATGAATCTTCAGCATGTTGGTCCTACCCTTTTCTTTGAGTGGCATACTTGCTGTATTAATAATGATATCTCCGGAATTCACATGCTCATCATTTTTTAAGGTGTTTTCGATATCCTCAAAAGTTGCATCTGTGGATACCTGATTTTCATAATAATAGGCACGAACTCCCCAGACCAAAGACATCTGGGTTATAAGTTTTTTATTTCTGGTAAATACGAAGATGTTTGCCTTAGGTCTATGGGAAGAAAGCCTGAAACCAGTAAACCCGGACGAGGTGATTCCCACGATCGCTTTTGCTTTGACATTTCTGGAAAGCCTGGCCGCCATCAAAATCAGGTTATTGCTCAAAAAGGTCGGCTCATCCTCCTTAATCTTGTAAAGATGGTGATATATTTCTGCATTTTCCTCTAGGTAGGAGATAATGCTAGACATCGCTTTCACAGCATTAACCGGATAATTCCCGGAAGCAGTTTCGGCGGAAAGCATCACAGCGTCTGCTCCATCCAAAACCGCATTTGCCACGTCGTTGGTTTCAGCACGGGTAGGCCTAGGATTGTTAATCATGCTTTCCATCATTTGGGTAGCAATGATGACTGGCTTACATGCCAATTTGCATTTCTCTACCATCTTCTTTTGCCAAAGCGGTACAATCTCCTGTGGAACCTCCACACCCAAATCTCCACGGGCAACCATGATGGCATCTGTTGCAGCAATAATTTCATCGATGTTATCCAAAGCCTCAGGCTTCTCGATTTTAGCAACGATTTTGCAGTTTTTCCCTGCTTTTTGAATGCGTTCTCTAAGATCTAAAATATCCTCTGGGGATCGGACAAAAGACAAAGCTATCCAATCAACTTCCTGCTTCAGACCAAACTCAAGATCATGAATATCCTTTTCAGTCAGAGAAGGAGCTGATACTTTCGTGTTTGGGAGATTAATCCCCTTGCGGGATTTTAAGATACCTCCGTGGATAACTGTACAATTTACATTTCTCCCATCAGTATCATTCACGATTAGCTCCAGATTCCCATCATCGATCAAAATCCGATCACCGGGAATTACATCATTAGGAAGATTTTGATATACGGTAGAGACCAAGGATGAAGTTCCTACAACGGGCTCATTCGTAATAGTAATTTTATTTCCGGGAGCAATTTCCACTCCGTTATTTTCAACCTCTCCTACCCGGATTTTCGGTCCCTGAAGATCCTGAAGAATCCCCAAGTTCAAATTTTCCTCCTGATTTATTCTTCGAATGATCTCAACTACTTTTTGATGAACTTCATGAGTTCCGTGAGAAAAATTCAACCGAAATACATTGGCTCCGGCCGACGCCAAACTCTTGATCGTATCATAGTTGTTGGACGCAGGACCAATGGTAGCTAGGATTTTGGTTTTATTGAAATTACTCATTTTTAATAGGTTAATAGGTTTTCTTTCGACTTTAGTTTACTGATGTCCAATTTGATGACATTTTGAATAAATGAGTTTTTTGAGAGCTCTGAAGCAAAAAACTGGGCATCAATTTGATAGGTTTCATCTTGTACTAACAGAAAATAATCCATGTATTTCAGTTCTGGAATGAGATAAGACACTTGTCTTTCGGAACTGAGGGCTTTGTTTTTCAATAGCTGGATATATCCGTGCGGTAAAGAAAGGAAATATTGACTAATTTTCAGATTGGGATCTGACAAAAACTCAATTTCCAAATCTTCACTTCGGATTAGGTTTAAATTCAATTCCCGATTGATCAACCATGCCATTTTGTAATCCTTCACAGGGGATACAATACCCAAAAGTTCAAAATCATAGGTATGTTCTATTTGTAGTTTTACCTTCTTCATAGAAGCACAAAATGGCGCAGTTCAAAGTTAGAAATAAAAAACATTCAGAGGACAGTCCTGATTCAGACAAAAATTTACTTGAATCATTTCTTTGTCTATTAGCTTTTAAATATATTTCTTTGCGGAGTGTTATTAACTAAACTGATCACAAAATGTCTGAAATTGCACAAAAAGTAAAAGCCATCATTGTTGACAAACTGGGCGTAGAAGAATCTGAAGTGACTATGGAAGCAAGCTTTACCAACGATTTGGGAGCTGATTCTTTGGACACTGTAGAATTGATTATGGAATTCGAAAAAGAATTCAATATCTCCATCCCAGACGATCAGGCTGAGCAAATTGGTACAGTCGGACAGGCTGTTTCCTACCTGGAGGCTAACGTCAAATAATAACCCTTAAATTCATTCCATGAATTTGAAACGAGTTGTTGTAACTGGTATAGGTGCCCTTACACCCATTGGCAATACTTCTGAAGAATTTTGGAAGGGATTGGTAGCGGGTGTAAGTGGCGCTGCACCAATTACCAAATTCGATGCTTCACTTTTCAAAACCCAATTTGCCTGCGAGGTCAAGAATCTCAACGTAGAAGATTTCATTGACCGTAAAGAAGCTCG
>JABXHZ010000405.1 GCA_013373335.1 Cyclobacteriaceae bacterium
GGTAATTTTTGATAAGGAATTTTCTTCCCTGAGATTTTTACTTTTTCAGCCAATTCTTTGACTAGAGTATCCTCTTCACAATAAATCAAAGCACCTGAATCAGGAGTCATTTCCATCAAGTCTCTGAATAGATTTTTGTAAACCTCAAAATCAGGAAAAACATTGAAATGGTCCCAGGCAATTCCCGATACGAGGGCAATGTCATGGTGGTAGTGAATGAATTTCGGTCTTCTATCTAGGGGAGAGGTTAGGTATTCGTCTCCTTCAATCACAATGATTGGAGCATCAGAAAGACCTACCATCAGATCAAATCCTTCAATCTGTGCACCTACGAGGTAGTCAAAGCTGATTTGTTGATCTTTCAGCACATGGAGGATCATGGAAGTAATTGATGTTTTGCCATGAGAACCAGCAATTACTACCCGTTTTTTTTCTTTGCTTTGGTTAAAAATAAATTCTGGAAAAGAATAGATTGGAATGCCTAGTTCCTTGGCCTTTTGAAGTTCAGGATTATCAATTCGAGCATGCATTCCCAAAATGATTCCATTTAAATCCGGGTGAATTTTTTCAGGAAACCACCCATATTCTTCCGGAAGAATTCCAGCCTTTTGAAGTCTACTTCTGGATGGCTCGTATATTTCATCATCCGAACCGGTTACCTGATGACCTTTTTTCACTAATGCTAATGCCAAATTGTGCATGATGGCACCACCGATAGCAATAAAGTGATAGCTTTTCATAATGGGTGTTTTAGTTTTCGACATAAAATTAAATCTTTGCCAAAGCTTATGGTAATTGGACCACTATTATTTTCAAAGGAATTTTCTGCTTAGCTAATGGATTACAAGTACGCATATTTGACCCTCTCTTTACTTTACATGCTTGCCTGGGCTGTAGTCTATTGGAAAAGTCCCTGGAAAAGTGGTATGGTAAAGGTAGGGGCAGTAGGAGGCTTGATGGGAGTCATTGCTGAAGTTTGGTACTTTCGGGATTATTGGCGTCCCCCAACCTTATTCGGGGAAGCGGTAGCTGGAATTGAGGACTACATTATAGGATTTGCTCTATTTGGGGTTGGAGGATATATTCATTCAGCTTTCACAAAATTAGAAATTGACTATGAGAAGCAAACTCCGGCTAAAAACAGGGATTTTTTCTTCCTTTTTTTAATTGGATGTGCCAGTCTAACCATTTTTAGCGTTTTGTTGGGAATTCATTCTGGCTATGTCACCTTTTTGACTTTCTTCTTTCTTTCCGTTTACATTTGGTTTCAGCGACCTGATCTCATCCATATTTCAATAAAGTCCGCTTTTGCGACCTTAGCTATTTCTTTTCTGATCTATTACATCAATTTCAATTTGCTTTTCCCGCATTTTTGGGATAGATACGGAATGCTAGAAAAACCCATTTTAGGCTTCCGCATAGCTAATATTCCTCTTTCTGAGATGCTTTGGCATTTTACCTGGGCGATGCTTTGCAGTATGTTCCGGGGGTATCGGAATGGGGTTTATTACAAATCCCCAAATTTATCCCGGGCCTAATTTTTGTGGACAAGTTTGGTATAACTTGTTTAAAACTACTTGCCGAAACAAGGTACATTTGTTCCTATGAGTGAAAGACCAGTCAACCCAAGAAATAGTCGTAAAAAACCAGTACACGAAAATCCAAATACCTTAGGGAAAATACCCCCTCAAGCTGTTGAATTAGAAGAAGCGGTATTGGGTGCCTTGATGCTTGAGAAAGACGCATTGACTCAGGTGATTGACATCCTGAAAGTTGAAAGTTTTTACAAGGATTCCCATCAGGTAATTTTTCAGGCAATTTTGGATTTATTTCAGGATTCTCAGCCTATCGATTTGCTGACTGTTACTTCCCAACTCCGGAAAAATGGCACACTGGAAGTTGCAGGTGGAGCATTTTACATCACCGAGCTTACCTCAAAAGTTTCTTCAGCAGCAAATATTGAATACCATGCCCGAATTATCACCGAACAGGCCATCAAACGAGAGTTGATCCGGATTTCTTCCGATATCCAAAAAAATGCCTACGAAGAAACAACGGATGTGTTTGAGCTTTTGGATGAAATGGAACAATCTCTTTTCGAGATTTCGGAGAAAAACATTCGAAAGAATTATGCTGATATGCGCTCCATAATGCGGGAAGCCATTGCAGAAATGGAATCCAAAAAAGATCAAAAAGATGGTTTGACAGGGGTTCCTTCGGGTTTCACTGCTTTGGATCGGGTTACTTCCGGTTGGCAAAAATCAGACTTGGTGATTATTGCGGCTCGTCCAGCTATGGGTAAGACAGCTTTTGTTTTGTCTGTATTAAGAAACGCAGCTGTGGACCATAGTCGACCTGTTGCAATTTTTTCTTTGGAAATGTCCTCAGTCCAATTGGTCAACCGATTAATTTCTTCAGAGGCGGAATTGGATTCTGAAAAAATTAAAAAGGGAAGTCTTCAAGAGCATGAGTGGGCTCAATTGGTGCATAAAACGGCCAAACTTTCTAAAGCCCCTTTATTTGTAGATGACACTCCGGCGCTTTCCATTCTGGAGCTTCGTGCTAAAGCCAGAAAACTGAAAGCCCAGCATGATATTCAGATGATAGTCATAGATTATCTGCAATTGATGTCAGGAGACTCCAAAGGAGGCGGTGGTGGTAATCGTGAACAGGAAATTGCCAGTATATCCCGAGCACTGAAGAAAATCGCCAAGGAACTTGAGATTCCTGTAATCGCTCTCTCCCAGCTTTCCCGTGCGGTGGAAACTCGGGGAGGGGATAAGAGACCTCAACTTTCCGACCTTCGGGAATCCGGAGCTATCGAGCAAGATGCGGATATGGTAATGTTCCTCTATCGTCCTGAATATTATGGGATTCTACAGGATGAAAATGATGCCAGTACACAAGGTGTTGGCGAAGTGATTATCGCGAAGCATAGAAATGGGTCTTTGGATACGGTTAAACTCCGCTTCATTGGAAAGTATACCAAATTCACTGATTTGGACA
>JABXHZ010000123.1 GCA_013373335.1 Cyclobacteriaceae bacterium
CGCATATCTTTGTGGGCCTCCAAAGCCACATTGAATGCCTTCTTGATGAGTTTAGCATCTCCCGGTTTTAAAAATGGCTTTGCCTCCCGAAGCAGTTTTCGGTACCGCTTTAGAATTTCCTTCCGTTCCTCCTCAATATCTACTTGGATCATGGTCATCGATCAGAAATTATTTAACAAATATCGCTCGAAAGAATTCGATTTGCACGTTGAGAATATTTTTTCAATTGCATGCTTGTAATTTATTTTTATGTAGCTACCTTTGCATCCACAATTGAAAAACGCACAAACGTGCTGCGTGAGTTCAAGCGGATGTGGCGAAATTGGTAGACGCACTAGACTTAGGATCTAGCGCCGCGAGGCATGGGGGTTCGAGTCCCTCCATCCGCACAAATATCGGACCCTCAATCACTACCTGAATTTAGAATTCGGGAAAGAGATTGAGGGTTTTTAGTTCAGACTTATCATAAATAATTGCGCTTTGGAAATTACACTAGACAAGCATTCCGCCAACCAAGCCTCTATTAAAATTAAACTAACTGAGGCAGATTATCAAACCAAGGTTGATGCTAAACTGAAAGACTACGCCAAAAAGGTGAATATTAAAGGTTTCCGCCCTGGAAAAGCACCATTAGGCATGGTCAAAAACATCTACGGCACTTCTGTTTTGGTAGATGAAATCAACAATATCTTGGGTGAATCACTCAACAATTATTTGAAGGAGCAAACCTTTAGAATTTTGGGAGATCCACTTCCTGTTGAAAAAGTTGAGGAAAAAATCGATTGGAAAAACCAAAAAGATTTCGATTTTGAATACAAAATCGGTTTTATCGAAAATTTTGAATTGCCTATCGACCAGTCTATCAAAGCGTCTAAATACAGTATAAAGGTTGACGACAAATTGGTTGATGAGACCGTTGCTAACCTAAAATCCCAATATGGAAAGAGCACCAATCCTGAAACTGCTGAGGCAGGAGACCATGTATATGGCGATTTGGCAGCTAAGGAAGGTGAATTCTCCAAAACAGTATCGCTAGACCTTTCAAAGATCACCAAAAAACTTGCCGATAAGTTCATTGGTAAAGGAAAGGATGAGGTAATTGAATTCGCAGCGAAAGATGTTAAGAAGGGCCAATGGGAAGAAGCTTTTGGTTTGAATGAAGAGGAAACTTCTGCGATTTCCGATAATCTTACCTTCACTATCAAAAACGTCAATCGAACAGAGGAGGCGCAAATGGATCAAGAGTTTTTCGATAAAATCTTCGGTCCAGACCAAGTGAAATCTGAGGAGGAATTCTTGAACAAAGTTCGCGAAACCCTTCAATCAAGTTATGATCGTGAAGCGAAGGTATTCACTGAGGAAGAGTTGAAGAAAATCTTGGTTGAAAAAGCAAACCTCGATCTTCCAGAGGCATTTTTGAAGGAGTGGTTACTAAAAGCTAATGACGGAAAAGTAACTGAGCAAGATGTAGAAAATGAATTTCCGGTTTATGCTCGTCAATTAGTTTGGTCTTTGGTTTCAAATGAAATCGCGCGAGCAAATGAAATCAAAGCAGAGCACCAAGATGTAATTGAGAAGACCAAAGAAATGATCCGAGAGCAATTTGCATCTTCTGGACTTGGCGCTTCAATGGAAGACAGCATGGATCTTTTCGTAGATAATTATCTGAAAGGAAATGAAGGTCAAAATTACATGAACATGTTGACCTCTGTACAAAATGACAAAGTATTGGACTTTGTTCAAGAGAAAATTTCCTTGAAAGAGAAGGCCATTAGCCTCGACGAGTTTAAGGAACTTTTGGAAAAGTAAATTGATTAAGAAACTAAAAAAGTCCTTATTTAAGGGCTTTTTTTATTTTTGTTAACCACATTTATCAAATTATGATCAACAAAGAGGAATTCAGAAAATACGCCATCCACAACCAAGGAGTGAGTGGATCAGCTTTTGACCAGTACACACAGCACATCGAAAACATGACGCGGGCCGTCATTGAAGAGCGTCCGTCAAATTTCCGGGAAATCGACGTTTTTTCCCGATTAATCATGGATCGAATTATCTTCCTGGGAACACCAGTGGATGATCACATTGCCAATATCATCATTGCTCAGTTACTTTTCTTGGAATCTGTGGACGCTAAAAAAGATGTGCTTCTTTACATCAACAGCCCTGGAGGTTCTGTGACAGCAGGTCTTGGAATATATGACACCATGCAATACATCGGACCGGATGTAGCAACCATTTGTACTGGTATTGCAGCTTCTATGGGAGCCGTTTTACTTGCTGGAGGAGCCAAAAATAAGCGCTCTGCATTACAGCATTCCAGAGTAATGATTCACCAGCCTTCCGGAGGAATGCAAGGTCAATCCAAAGACATGGAGATTTCTCTCAAATTGATTCTTTCTATGAGACAAGAACTCTATCAAATTTTGGCAAACCACACCGGAAAAACCTACGAAGAAATCGAGCGGGACTCTGATCGAGATTATTGGTTGAGAGCTCCTGAAGCCAAAGAATATGGCTTAATCGATGAAGTTTTAGTTAAAAAATCAGTTTAATGGCGCAAGTTACCTGCTCCTTTTGCGGAAGAAACAAGAAAGACGTGGACCTGATGGTATCAGGAATCTCCGCCCACATATGTAATTTCTGCATTGAGCAAGCTCATATGATTTTGGGTGAAGAGGAGAAAACCAAAAAATCCGCTCAATCTAAACCCAAATTCAAACTCAAGAAGCCGAAGGAACTTACCTCCTACCTTGACCAATACGTGATTGGTCAGGAAGATGCCAAAAAGGTTCTTACAGTGGCTGTTTATAACCATTACAAAAGACTGCTCCAAAAAACCGATGAGGATGATGTGAAGATTGAAAAATCCAACATTATCATGGTTGGTGATACCGGGACCGGAAAAACCTACTTGGCAAAGACCCTTGCAAAGATTCTAGAGGTTCCATTCTGCATAGCAGACGCCACAGTTCTTACCGAAGCCGGTTATGTAGGTGAGGATGTAGAAAGCATTCTGACCCGTTTGTTACAAGCAGCAGACTATAATGTTGAGGCAGCTGAACGTGGAATTGTCTACATTGACGAAATAGACAAAATCGCTCGAAAGTCGGACAATCCTTCTATCACACGAGATGTAAGTGGTGAAGGTGTGCAGCAGGCTATGCTGAAACTTCTAGAGGGAACAGTAGTCAATGTTCCTCCTCAGGGTGGAAGAAAGCATCCGGATCAAAAAATGATCGCAGTAAATACGGAGAATATCCTCTTTATCTGTGGCGGCGCATTTGATGGAATTGCCAGACATATTGCGAAGCGATTGAATACTCAACCCTTGGGATTCAGCAAAGCAACTGGTTCCGCAATAGCAGACCGGGAAAATCTACTTCAATATATCACAGCTCAAGATCTAAAAGCATTTGGGTTGATCCCGGAACTAATCGGAAGATTGCCTGTACTCACGCATTTGGACCCTCTTCATAAAGAAGCTTTGAAGCGTATTCTCACCGAACCAAAAAATGCTTTGGTGAAGCAATACACTAAGCTTCTGGAAATGGAAGGCGTGCAGTTGACATTTGAGGAAAGCGGCCTGGATTTCATCGTTGAAAAAGCTGTGGAATATAATTTGGGAGCTAGAGGGCTGCGTTCAATTTGCGAAGCAATCATTACAGATGCCATGTATGAACTCCCATCGGACGAAAGCATTAAGGAGCTTGTCATTGATGAAGCATACGCAAAATCACAATTCGATAAATCAAAATTTAAACGGCTTCAAGTAGCCTAAATAAAAAAATCCCGATGAGTGATCATCGGGATTTTTTGTTTTGGAATTATTTCCTTTAATCTACTTCCACTTCGAAGTAATATTCTGTTCCATCATTAAACATTCCAAGAACTACTATTTCTTGACCACTTAACTCATTCAAAACTTCAATCAATCGATCAGCATCCGAAATTCGGATTCTTCCGTCTTCGCTAATGATAGAGGTAATGATGAATCCAGGTCTTGCCCCGGCAGATCTCCATACAGATCTTCCAACAGTAGTAATCATTGCTCCTCCGGAGATTCCCAGTCTATCTTTTTGATCATCTGAGATATTTTCAAAAAGAACCCCATCAAATTCATAGGTCTTCTTGACTTCCTTTTCAACGATATTGGTATTTCCATCGAAATTTTTCAGGGTTGCGACTGTCTCCATTCGCTTTCCATCCCGAATATATTCGACATTCACTTTATCTCCTGGGCGTTTTCTAGCAACCATTTCCTGTAGAATAGAAACTGATGTTGTTTCTCGACCATCTACACCAACAATGATATCTCCAGGTTTAAGACCTGCTTCTTCTCCTCC
>JABXHZ010000203.1 GCA_013373335.1 Cyclobacteriaceae bacterium
GCGTAAACCCCCATTCTTCTTTCTTCCTGAGTGTAGTTTAAGTTACCACCGCTGTAAGCATCATTAGATGATGAGTTGGTGAAGTTGGAGTGACGGAACAATCCGAATGCCAACTGACCTTGAGAAGCTACACCGTTTTGAGCATAAGTGTCATAACGAGAGTTACCACCGATCAAAGCACTCATTCCAAACTTATCAGAGAATTGCTTCTTCCAGTTGATGATCAAATCTTGGTTCCAAATAGTATTCTGAACGTTTACAGATCTGTAGTAACCAGAAGTAGTTGCCAAAGAAGCAGAAGGTCCACCTCTGTTGTATCTCAATTCTTGCAATTCAGAGTAAGTATCCAAACCGATACGATACGTAACAGAGAAATCGTCATTGATATCGTAAATCAAAGAAGTAGAGTTGAAGAATCGCTGTACATCAGAAGTATTCTGATAGTATTTCACCAACCAGTTAGGGTTCACGATATCATTACCACCTCGATAGTAAACAGAACTTCTGTCAATTGGATTTTCAAATGGAAGACCTCCCAAATCCACAGAACGTGGTGTATACAATACGTGGGCAAATACTGAAGGAATACCACCGGAAGGTCCTGAACCGAAGGCTGCGTTCACTGGAGGAGACTCCAAATCAGTGATAGCGAAAGTGAAGGAAGACTTCACAGAAAGCTTATCATTAACAGAAGAGTTAATACCTAAGCCGAAGTTGTATTTCTTCAAGTTGTTACCTGGCGTAAAACCCGCTTCGTCAGTGTAGCCAAAGCTGGCATTAAATCCTGTTCGATCAGAACCACCAGCAATTTGTACCGAAGTATTAGAAATTAAGCCAGTTCTGAAGAAAATTTCAGAAGGATCTGCATAAGACTTATACTCGTACTGAACTGGAGTACCACCTACAATACCATCTACCCAAAACTCCGGAAATGCTTCTCGAACCTTTTGAACAGAAGAAGTAGCATATGGGTGATTTACAGTTCTACCTTCATCCAATCTTGGTCCAAAGTTGGAGAAGAAGAATCCTGGCGCTTGCTGGAAACCGTTACCATAAGTAGTACCATAAGTTGGCAAGGAGGCCGCCTCATTGGTAAAGATGGATTGGTTGATCGTTACCTCAGCAGCTTTCCGCTTAGAAGCTCCAGATTTTGTTGTAATCAAAATTACACCATTTCGTCCCTGATCACCGTAAAGTACGGTTGCAGAAAGACCTTTCAACACAGAGATAGACTCGATGTTGTTAGGATCAATATCCAAGAATCGGGAAGAAGTGGTTGCACCACCAGTAGTAAATCCGTTTTGGTTGTTTGTGCTAGTGTTGAAAGGAACACCATCTACTACGAACAATGGCTGGTTAGAACCAGTCGCAGAAGAATAACCACGGATTACCATGTTGGTACCAGAACCTGACATACCGTTGGTGGAAGTAATGTTCACACCTGGTACTTTTCCTTGCAATACGCGGGCTACGTCTTGCTCAGGACGGTTTTCGAGTTGCTCGTTACCTACGGAGGTAACTGCATAACCCAAGGCTTTTTTCTCCCTTTCGATACCGATCGCAGTAACTACCACCTCGGATAGCTGGGCTGCGTCAGTCGTCAGGGTCACGTTGATCACGGTCCGGTTGCCGATGACTTCCTCTTTGGTCTCAAGACCTACGAAAGAGAAAATCAGGATTTCGCCGCCCTCAGGGACACTGATAGAATAATTACCATCTAAATCGGTGGTAGTACCTACAGTTGTACCCTTCACGAGAACGGTCGCACCTGGCAAGCCAAGGCCATCTTCGTCGGAAATTACCTGTCCGGTAATTACCCGCTGTTGCGCCGATACTTCATAGCTGAGCATCATGGTGAAAAGCGCAACAACAAAGAGTAAAGCTTTTCTCATAAGGTATTTTAGTTTAGTTGATGCGTAAAGAAAATTCCTTTCTGTGGAAAATCAAAATATGCAAAGATTGACTATAGCATCTAAAAAATCATATTTAATATTTAAATATTACAGTTTAATTATAATATCATTTATATTTTAAATCAATTATTAGAATAATTAATTTTTAACATATTTTTTGAAAATAAACGGTGAAAATTTTGTTTGAGTGGTGATAAAAAATGATTATTTGGCTAGCTAGAGCCATTTTAGAAATATTAACTGTTTGATTTAGATAATTTGAGATTAACAAAACATTATTTGGCACATCTTGAAATAGTTGCAAAATTTGAAAAAATTTTTTTGAGGAAAATCATTAAAATTACCCCCTTGACTTTTGTCAAAATCAATTATTTAAAAATTAATAAAAGCCAATAGCTTATTTTTTGAAATAAAATTTCGAATAGCTGTTAACAGAGAAATATTTTTTCCCAAAAATTTATTTTTTTGATAGGTAAGGGTCAAAAAAGACAGCTTTCAATAATTTTTTTTGAAAATTCCCTAAAAGAGGGTTCAATTTTTTAGAGATAATGGAAATCTTAAAACGAATATCTTAAAGTCAGGGCAGCCTCATCTTCCCAAAGCTTTGTGAACTCCTCGAAGTTATAGGCAGGCTTCCAATAAACGCCCAGATAGAAATTACTGTGGTTAATATTATACTCCAATCCCACAATTGCATCCACCCCAAATACCTTGTAATCCTGGTCAATCTTGTATACCCAAGGAGGCTCTCCTTTACCGTCCTTCCATATACCATAATGAGCCCCTGCTCCCACATACCATTCCAAACCTTCAAACTCCCGGATATCCCAATGATGTTCGTACAATAAAGCTCCTACCCAGCCTCTCCAACGATTATATACCAGCAGGTCTACCGCACCGGTTTCAGAAATAAATTGCTTGACTGTACCCCCTACATTCGTTCCCCCGGTTACACCCACCATAGTGTTATATGCACCTACTTGGGCATTGGCCGCGAATGCAAAGAACCCCAAAAAGAAAAAAAGCAAAACAGCATTTTTCATAACTAAATAATTTAACTCAAAATCTAATGACTTTTTCCGGTGTTATGCAATAGTCTAGTGGAATATCATGGGATTCATGCTCCAAACTCTTTTCTGGATGAAAAAAACTGAGCCCCACTTTTACAGGCTGAAAATCCAACTCACTGAGATATTGATCATAATACCCTTTGCCAAACCCAATTCTCCATCCCTCTTCGTCGTAAGCTAGCAAAGGCACTAAAATCAAATCAAACTTTTCGAAAGGCACTCTCTTCACAGCCTGCGGAATAGGAATCCCCCAAGAATCCTCCACAAACTGTGTCTCAGGAGGGATACGTACGGATACCATCTTTCCATCTTGGTCGATTATCGACCCAAAAACAATCCAGTCATTTTCCCAAAACCAATGAAGCAGGGGAAAGGTATTCACTTCTCCCTGCTTTTTTATGGGAAAAAACATATGAACTGTTTTCGAAGAGGGCCAACCTTTAAGCCATCCCAAAAGCTGAATAAATAGGGCGTTGGACCTCCTCTCTTTTTCTTCATTAGAAAGCGCAGCCCGCTTAAGCTTATATGCTTTCCTGACTTGGGCCTTTTCTGAACTCATGCCTCAATGACATTCATGCAAAATTCAAGAGGATCAAAAACAGCATACAGCTTTTCGATAAATTCAGGATCCGCCAAAAGGAACTGCATTACATTAACAACCCGTTCCTGAGGACTTCCACCCGGTTTGATGTAATCAAAAATCGCTTCTGCCCGCATGATCTGAATCTCCAACCTTCGTTCTTCAGCTTTGCGGACTTTTGTTCCCATTTGTTCTAGAATTTTAAGCGCACGAACCTTGGCCGCTTCAAAAGACTCTTTTAGGCTTTTTTCGAGCTTTTCTACCTCTGTTCCTTTCTGATCAAATATGGAAGAAAGATTTTCCCGCTCCTCGTTCATTTCAAAATCCACGGACGCCGCAGATGCAACATATTCCTTTTTCCAAGCTTCAAAATCCTGAAATAAATCCAGTTCAGACCATCCTAATTGTTCCATTTTTTGAACAATTAAAGGCTCCAAAATCAAGGCGAAATTCCTTGGAAGCAAAACTGGAAAATGGACAGAAAAATGATCAAATACTCCTTTAAGTTGTAACCAATAGACTACTTCGGCTGGTCCGCCCAAATAAGCCAAATTGGGAAGAATCGTCTCCTGATATAAGGGTCTCAAAACAACATTTGGACTGAATCGCTCCGGATGTTCTTCAATTAATTTCTCCATCTCAGAACGAGTAAATCGAAGCTCTGTATTTAAAACCACAAATTCTTCCCCCTGTTGCTCGATTCGCTCCCGGATTCCAGCATCCATGTAAAAGAAATTTATTTCCCGTGGGAAAATCTGGCCTGCATACCCCAAAGACTCCAGGGACTCTGTTTTTAAGACGACCTCTTTATGGGGAGCATGCGAAAAAACATCCTCATACATCACTTGCCGAAACAAGCCTTTCAATGCCGGTACTTGGGCATCCACCACCAATAATCCTTTTTTACCAAATAACTCATGGACATACTGAAGTACTGCTTCTTTGAGAGTTTTAGCTTTTCCATAGGCCTCCTTGAATACTTCAGCCACAAAAGGGATGCTTTTCTCAAACTCCCGGAAGCTTTTGTCCAGTTCAAAATTTCCTACTGCCCCTGATTGGTCAGAATTCCATTGGTATTTTTTACCATCCAGTTTGAAATAATTGATTTCATCAAAGTCGTGATCCTCCGTAGCCATCCAATAAATCGGCACAAAATCATAATCCGGATAAGCTTTTTTCAATTCCTCTGCCAAGCGAATCGTGGAGACGATCTTATAAATGAAATAAAGTGGCCCTGTGTAAAGATTCAGCTGATGCCCGGTAGTCACCGTAAAAGTCTTAGAAAAGGCAAGCTTTTGAATTTGGGCTTTCTCCTCTTCGAAAAGGGAAATATCTGCGTATTGTGCCTGAAGACTTTCTACCAAAACCTGCCTGTGGGAATCGGAAAACCTCTTTTCCTTTATGGCATCATGAAAGCTTTCGATTTTAGGTAGATGATTATAAAATGGCCGCAATTCAGCTTTCCCATCAAGGTAATCCAGAAAAAAATTCGAGAATTGTCCAGTTTTTTTCAGATCAATACAATGATGCTTCATGGGGTTAAGGATGATGGGTTTTCGAAAGCAAACTAATGATGTTTATTCAAAGTTCGGCTTTTTTGGCAAAATCACCAGACTCTTACATGGACGGAAAGTATCATTCGTCAATTGATTTGTAGAACTATTTGCTCAAAATTGGTTTTAACCTGAGAAGTGGTCATACTCAAAAAAGTGTAGCTTTGCCTCCCGATGAAATTCCCCTACGAAAGACATTTTCTAGACAATGGACTTGAGGTGATTATCCATCCTGATCCTCATTCTAAAATTGCTGTTTTCAATTTACTCTATAAGGTAGGGTCTCGGAATGAAAAACCCGGAAAAACAGGTTTGGCTCATTTCTTCGAACATTTAATGTTTGGGAGCTCCCAAAATGTTCCTGTTTTCGATCGGGCATTAGAGCGGGTAGGTGGAAATTGTAATGCCTTTACGAGTCCGGATATTACCAATTATTACATGACTCTTCCGGTCAGCAATCTAGAAACTGCTTTCTGGCTGGAATCAGACCGGATGCTTCATCTCACACTGGTTGAAAAGACCATCGAAACCCAGCGAAAAGTGGTGCTGGAGGAATTCAAGCAACGCTATCTCAACCAACCCTATGGGGATGTGTGGCATTTACTCCGCCCATTGGCCTTTCAGGTTCACCCCTACCGCTGGCCAACCATTGGAGCTACTCCTGAGGATATTGCCAACTATTCCGAGGAGGATGTCTGGGATTTTTACAAAAAGAATTACGCTCCCAATCATGCGATTTTAGTTGTAGGTGGAGATGTGAACCCAAAGGAAATCTTGAAATTGGCCGAAAAATGGTTTGGAGATATTCCACCAGCCTCCAACCCTCAAGAAAAAATCCTTCGGGAACCTGATCAGCTAGAAAAAAGAGAAAAAACACACAACGCCGCTGTTCCTACAGACTTATTGTTTAAAACTTTCAAAATGCCAGGAAAGGGTGAGCCAGGCTATTTAGAGGCAGATTTGATCACGGATATATTGGGATTTGGAAAATCCTCCCCCATCGAGCAAAATTTAGTCAGGGGTGGGAAAGAATTTGCATCTGGGGGTGCCTATATTTTGGGAAGCTTGGATCCGGGATTATTGGTTTTTTCAGGAAAAATGGAAACTGGGATCAGCAGCAATGATGCTGAAGCTAAATTGGATTCATTCTTAGAAGATTTTCTTCAGCGAGGCGTGGATGCACAAACTCTCCAAAAAGTCAAAAATCAAGGAGAGGCGATGAAAACTTATGAATCTATTCAGTTGATTAATAGGGTTATGAATCTGGCCTTTTACGCAAATTTAGGCCATCCGGACCTGTATTGGGATGAATTTGATCGAAAATCCTCCATTACACCAACCCAAATCATGGATTGGGCTCATACTTTGATTAGACCCGAAAAGTCCACAGTTTTACATTATCAAACCACAAACAAATGAACCGATTTCGAATAGGATTTGGCTATGATGTCCACCAATTAAAGGAAGGGCAAGATTTCTGGTTAGGAGGAATAAAAATACCTCACACCAAGGGAGCAGTGGGGCATTCGGATGCTGATGTTTTGATCCACGTGATTTGTGACGCCCTTCTAGGAGCTGCCAATCTACGGGATATTGGATACCATTTTTCAGACAAAGACCCGCAATACAAGGGTATCGACAGCAAAATCCTGCTTAAAGAAGTATTGAAGCTCCTTCGTGAAGCCAATTATGAAATCGGCAACTTAGACATGACGATTTGCCTACAAAACCCAAAAATCAACCCACATATTCCTGCCATGAAATCCTGCTTATCAGAAGTTATGGCAGTGGATGAAGGTTCTATTTCTATCAAGGCCACTACTACTGAGTGGTTGGGTTTTGTTGGAAGAGAAGAAGGTGTTTCCGCTTACTGCGTGGCATTGATTTACGAAGTATGAGTGAAAAAATAAAAATCATCACCACAGAAGATGGTTCCCATTCACTCTATCACGAGGAGCTCAAAGAAACCTACCATAGCTTCCATGGAGCCTATAGGGAGTCTTTGCATGTATTCATGATCTATGGGTTGGATTCCTGGGTCGCTATGAATCCAAAAAAATATCCCATTCGAATTTTCGAGGTGGGTTTTGGTACAGGATTGAACGCTTGGCTGACTTTGGTTTGGGCAGAACAATACCAAATACCAGTTCTTTATCACACCATAGAACCCTTCCCACTTGAAAAGGAAATCTACTCTCAGCTGAACTTCATTCATCAGAATGATGCGATTTGGCACTATCACCGCTATTTTGAAGCACTTCATGAGACTCCTTGGAACGAAGGGGGACCCATTTCAGAATATTTCAACTTTAAAAAGGACAAGGTAAGCTTGCAAGAGGCACAGCTTTATCCTTCGGATGTGGTGTTTTTTGACGCTTTTGCCCCAAGTAAACAACCAGAGCTCTGGGAAAAAGACATGCTGGAAAAAGTGGTAGATAGCATGCGGCCAGGAGCATTATTCACCACCTACAGTGCCAAAGGCCAATTAAAACGAGACCTGAAAGAATTGGGATTGGAAGTAGAAACCCCTCCGGGACCTCCAGGCAAAAAAGAAATGACCAGGGCATGGAAAAAGGCAGAATAAAATCTGCCTTTTTTATGATTTTAAGCGTGCAATCGGAGTTCGACCTCCTTTGGTTTTTTGCTCCAGTGAAACCAAAATTTCTGAGTCAAGAGGCAAAAAGACATCTACCCTAGATCCAAATTTGATAAAACCAAATTCTCCTCCCTGAGGTATTGCATCTCCTTCTTTAACATACCATTTGATTCGTCTTGCCAAAGCTCCGGCTATTTGGCGAACCAAGATTTTTACACCGGAATCGGAGCGAAGAACTAGGGTGGTTCGCTCATTTTCAGTGCTGGATTTAGGATGCCACGCAACCAAGTATTTACCGGGATGATATTTAAAAAATTCAACCACTCCTTTAATCGGAGAACGGTTGACATGGACATTTAGGGGTGACATGAAAATGGAGACCTGAATCCTTTTTTCCTTTAAATACTCTATCTCCTCAGTTTCTTCGATGACCACTACTTTCCCATCAGCTGGCGCAAAAACCACCCCCTCTTCCTGAGGAAGAGAAAAGATGGGATTTCTGAAAAATTGCAAAATCAGCAAATACAGAATCAAACTACCCAGCATGCTCACATTCAGCCAAAAGCGTGCATCTGGATAGAAATAGTACAGAAGGTAATTGGCTGAAACCAAAATGATCATCAGCCAAAACAAGAGTACGCGTCCTTCTCGGTGTATGGTCATATTTTTTAAAATAAAAGGCGCAGGTAAACCTGCGCCGTAAAGATACATGATTCTGGGTATAGTTGGAATCTTTAGAATCCCCCTCGGAATGTATATGTCTTAGCTACCTTATCGATCGCTACGATATATGCTGCAATTCGCATCGGAACATCATACTTTTTGGAAGCTTCGTAAACATGTTCAAAGGCATCCTTCATAATTCGGTCCGAACGTCTATTTACCCGGTCAGCTGTCCATTTATAGCCAAGACGGTTTTGTACCCATTCAAAGTAGGAAACAGTAACCCCACCGGCATTCGCCAAAATATCGGGCACCGCCATAATTCCCTTCTCATTGATAATGGCATCGGCTTTAGCTGAAGTCGGGCCATTAGCACCTTCAACAATCAGTTTCGCCTTGATTTGATCCACATTTTTGGCAGTAATGACATCCTCCACGGCAGCAGGAACCAATACGTCCACATCCAGTGTCAGTAAATCCATTGGATCATCCAATTTATCAGCCTCTTTGAATCCTTCCAGATGGCCTCCGTTGGAATCTCGGAATTCGATAGCTTTTACGATATCAATTCCATTTGGATCATAGAATGCACCCGTATGATCTGAAATCGCCACAATTTTCAATCCTCTTTCCTCTAATAATCGAGCTGCCCAAGAACCTACGTTTCCAAATCCCTGAACCGCACAAGTCGCTTGGAAAGGATTGATTTTCAGCTTTTGCATAGCCGCTAAAGCAGAAACCATTACCCCACGACCCGTCGCTTCTGTCCTTCCAAGAGATCCTCCCAAAACCAGTGGTTTACCGGTCACAACAGAGTTTACCGTCATACCATGTGCTCTGGAATATTCGTCCATCAACCAGGCCATTTCGCGAGGGCCTGTTCCCATATCCGGAGCAGGGATATCCTTGTCTGGACCAAATACATCAATCATCGCCATGGTATAGGCACGCATCAAGCGCTCAATTTCACCAGGAGACATTTCACGGGGATTGCATCGCACCCCGCCTTTACCCCCACCATAGGGAATATCCACTACCGCACATTTCCAGGTCATCCAAGCAGCCAAGGCCTTTACTTCGTCCAAATGTACATCTGGGGCAAATCGGATTCCTCCTTTGGCAGGACCCAAGATATTGGAGTGTACCACACGGATACCTTCGAAAACCTGGATTTTCCCATTGTCCATAGTAATGGGCAAGGAAACGATTACCTGACGGGCGGGATTTTTTAAAACATTGTAAACTTCTTCGGAAAGGCCAAGTTTCTCAGCAGCGATATTGAATCTTTCCATCATTGACTCCAAAGGATTCTCTCTATCCTTGATTGGAGCCGGTTCAATGTAAGCCATATTGGGTTTAAATTAGAGTAGTGAAATGCAATACAATATTAACTAGTTTTTCAGATTA
>JABXHZ010000454.1 GCA_013373335.1 Cyclobacteriaceae bacterium
GATAGGCAACTTAGAATCACCTGCCTGCTTGCGCATATCCCAAACACTCATTTCTGATATTTCAAATTGCATGTTCGAAACCAAGGTACCATTTGCCAATGAAAATATCGGCGCTTCAGGTGCATGATGATTTTTCAAATGGGGATTCCTGCTTCGATAAGTGATACTCAAGCTTTCTCCCCTTGCAATCCCGGCATCTTTCCCTTTCCCAGTCAAAACAAAAAAATCACCGGCAAGATGCTTTAATTCAACATCTGGATTTTCGATTTGAGCATTCAAGTCAAAAAAAATGGAATTGAAATAAAGTTTCCACCCGGGTTCAATGGGAAGGCCAGTTTGGTTTTCAATTAGAAACCGAGCCTTATGATGAGCAGGAGCTTCAAATTGATTTTCCAGCAATTCCCACTTGAGACTTAAACCTCGATTTTTGTTGGTTTGAGCCTCACAGGCTGCAATCAAAAGACAAAACATCGGTAAAAATGAAACTACAAATCGACTCATAGATGGAAGGTAAAACAAGAGTTCGAATTTTTCAATTTCCAATATTGAAGACAAAAGCTCTGTATTTCAACAAAGCGACAAAAATGGCTCCTCCAAAGGCATTTCCCAACAATGCTGTGGACTGGAATTTTAAATAATCAACAAAAGTAATTTGATTGGAAACCAAGAAACCTGAAAACACTTCAATACTTCCAATAATACTATGATGCAAACCAGCAAAAGCAAGTACAGAAGTAATTAAAAATATCATCACTATCCGACTAATGGTATCTCTTGAAGAAGCCAAAAGCCAGGAAAGCAATCCCATCAACCATCCTGCTATTACTGCACTTACAAATACTACTGGAATAGTTCCATGTGTGACATGAAGGGATATTGTTTCAACTACCGAATGCTCAAAAATCCCCAATTGAGGTCCCAACCAAACCAATACTCCACTCATGAAATAGCCTCCCAATAAATTCCCTGCGATAACCAAACCCCAAAGTTTCATCATACTTGGGAAACTCCGCTTTTTATTCAAAACCGGAAGAGTAAGTAAGGCTGTTTGTTCAGTGAATAGAATACTTTGACCAAGCACGACAAGAATAAACCCTAGTGGATAAACGAGTGAAATGCTTTTGAAAATCTCTTCCTGATCCACTCTGCCATCCAAGTAGAAGTAAAAGGTGCAAAGGAGAAGAAAACTAAAACTGATCTCCAAACCGGCTGTGAAGGAACTTAATAAAATACTGCTGGTACTTTTATCGTAAGTCTCTAAAGCTTCCGTGATTTGGTCCCTAAGGATTTCCCCATGAGTTTTAGCTCCATCCGATTTTTTGTTTTTCGTCTTGTTGATTTGACGATCGATTTCCAGCTGTCTTTCCCGCTCTAGTTGTTCGGGCGTTTTTTCCTTCTTCCAAATCATTGTAATCGTAAAGCTTGCTGATTCTAATAACTTCTACAAGCCGAGACTATTTGTTTTTCAAAGGCTTTGTCATTTTTTAAGATTTCAAAAAAATCACTTAAAAATCGGGCTGTTTCCCGATATTCTGAAGGACTCAAATAGGATTCATAATCAGATGCAATTCCTATTATTCGATCTTCCTTTTCCAAAAATTCTGTTCTTATTTGCTCAAAAACATCCCGTTCTCGACAAAATCCCCGATACAATCGATCGGTCACTTTTTCAATATCCACTAAGTTACTAACCTGAGCATAAGGAGGGTTAACCAATCCAGTCATGTCAAAATCATAGGCAAGCGGAATAAGTCTTTCCTCAGGAAGCAAAAGAATCTTAGAATTATGACGAAATAGGCTGGAGAAATCCGTATTCCCAATCAACATCTGGAAATAATCATGACGAACAGAAGGCAGAGGTTCCATCAAGCTCCCCAAAATCTTTTTTCCTTCCAAAATTTCACCATCAAACCGATCTGCAACATCATCATCATCCTCTAATAAAAATCCCAACAATTCTAGCTCTTCCCCTTTTTTATCATCCTCATTGACAAAAGTGATCCGTATCATTCGTGTCTTAAACGTATACTCTGATACTTCTTCAAATATCTGATACGCCATAAATTCCTTAGCTACATAGGAATCCGCATTTTTTGATCGAGAGCAAGGAAATACCACTTTGAGGCTTTTATTCTCTTCAAATATGGTTCCCTCCCTATTCTTCTTTTTGATCTTCATCCGCAAGGGAGGATAGTAACAATTTGTAAGACGAAAATTTCCTCTAACCCGTAGTTCGACAGGAATTTCTTCCCAATTCCCATCAGAATCTTTGAGCCAAATAATTTCATCAACAAAAGTGCTGTCATTGGTGTCTTTGCGAATATCCTTCACCGAAAATTGCATTTTCAAATCAATGATTTCATCCGAATCAAACAAATCCCCCTGGCTATAAGCCGGAAACGAGAGGAAAAGAAATGCAAAGGAAAGACAGTAAAAGATTTTGAATAGAAGATTAAAGTAGCGCATAGGAGAAAAATTTGAACTAAATAAAGTTCAAATAAGCTACAAAAAAATCCTGAAAATCAAGCTTATCCCATTGAAATAATTCTATTTGGGTCGTGCTTCCCAAATTCGCATGAATAACATATGGGCCATTCTTAAAGCGTGTTCTTTGGCATAGTCAGCCACCTCGCCTTCATAGTATTGATCAATGGTCTCAAACCAAAGTTGGAGCCAGTTTCCAAAATGAACCTGATCGATTTGATAACTAACCTCTGAATCGACATCTCGGTGAACCTGAGCAGGGTTAAACTTACCTGCCCCTGGACCTGATTGCAAAAGAATGATTTCCCAAAAATCACTCAAATGCACCAAATGATGATCCCAATCCTTTACTACATGATTGAAAATCGGACCCAAAAGTTCATGCTTACGGATTTTCTCATAAAACCTCCGAACCAAAAAATCTATCTCTTTCCGACTTTTAATGGGTTGACGTCCTTCCATTTTATTTTAAAATCGGCGCCAAAACTTCTATGTTCCCATCAATTCCTGCCGGCACCGTAAGACCTAAAATCTTACAGATCAAAGGGTAAATATGGTAATTCTCAAATGGTTCAATGATCAATCCTTCCTTGATTTGAGGTCCTTTGGCATAAAAAATTCCTTGCATTTCCTGAAAATCCGGAATATATCCATGCTCCCCAAATACATCGGTTTTATTCATGGCAGAGCGATTTTGATACCGAAATAGACCACGTTCGTCTGCTAAATAATAACCCAAATCAGGCATGATTAGAAGATCTCCCATCAAATCCGCATGCAAACTCAAATCTTTATAATATTCCCGATCTGCCACATCCACTACATGAATATACTCCCCTCTGCTCTCGATTAATTCAATGATCTTTTTCTTTTGGGATGGATTGGCGAGGTGGATATGAGCCAATGCACCGGAATTTACCACTCGAGCATCAATTCCTTCCATCAGTTCCGTTAGGTTGAGTAGGTTTTCTTTGGGAACATCAGCCATTCCATGATCAGAAACAATTACTATGGTAACTGGCAAATCAAAACTTGCTACTCCCTCAAAAAGAGCTCCCAATTCATGATCTAATCTATCGAGAGTCTTCTTCAATTGCTCATCATTATGAGGTCCATAACGGTGGCCAGTATCATCCATATCTGAAAAGTACATGGTAATCATTTGAGGGCGCTCA
>JABXHZ010000209.1 GCA_013373335.1 Cyclobacteriaceae bacterium
ACTGCCTTTTTTTTGATTTCTGGTGCATTGGAAGGCATCACAATATAAGCCGGGATCCCCACAACTTGAGCAGCCCTTGCCAAGGCTGATGCGTGGTTCCCGCTACTATGAGTTGCAACTCCCTTAGCACGTTCTTCTTCGGAAAGTTTCATGACCGCATTTGCGGCTCCACGTGCTTTAAAGGCTCCAACTTTTTGAAAGTTTTCGCATTTGAAATAGATTTCACAGCCAGCAATTTCATTGATTGCTGTGGAGGTCAAAATAGGCGTTCTGTGGATAAAAGGTTTGATCCGAATCAACGCAAATTTGATATCATTCAGGGTAGGGAAAGTCATGTCTTTCATAATTGAAAATTAAAAAAACATGAGCCAAAATTGATTCTTTCTTCAAGAAATTTCCCCATCTCTTTTTTTGAAACCCTCCAATTGGTTTTCTTCGGGTATGGATTGGAATTCAATTGATATTTTTCCCGTAATGGGGGAAGCATTGACAGCAGAGAATACGCTTCCCATGGACTTCAGTGCTCAAAACCTAGCATTGAAAACTGTTGATCTTGGAAATACAGAGGCCTTTGATTTGTTTGTTTTTAACCAATTGGCAAAGGTCGAAAAAAAGTTTGGAATAGGGGGATATTTGGAAAACCGGGCCATTTATCAAAGGTCCGACGTTTTTGCAACTGACCAATCAGATTTCCGCAATATTCATTTGGGTGTAGATATTTGGTGTAAGGCGTGGTCTCCGGTTTATGCTCCTTTGGAAGGTAAAATTCACAGCTTTCAAGACAATGCTGGATTTGGAAATTATGGAGCCACTTTGATCTTGGAACATGATCTAAATGGAACAACACTTTTTAGCCTTTATGGGCATTTGGCGCAGTCTGATCTTTCAAATTATTCAGTGGGTAAAGTCTTTCAAAAGGGAGAGGAAATCGCACATGTAGGACCATTTCCAGAGAATGGGGATTGGCCTCCGCATCTTCATTTTCAGCTGATGTGGGATCTGCAAGGAAATTGGGGGGATTACCCGGGTGTTTGTTCCCAACGGGAGTTTGACCACTATGCTGCAAATTGTCCCGACCCAAACTTGATTCTAGGGTTTCCTATGAATGGTTAATGCTGATTAATTTCTGTAATCAATCGGATCCCATCCAAGGTTAGGTAGCGGTCGATTTCTTCAAATTCCTCACGCAAGGTGGTCAATATAGCGGATAGGCCTCCTGTAGCAATGATTTTAAATGGGAGCGGTTTTTCCTTACGGATTGTTTCCAGCATTCCTTTTACCAGCCCGGTGTAACCATGAAGAATACCTGCTTGAATAGCATGTATGGTGTCTTGACCGATGGCTGATTTCGGAAATTCAAGGGCTACTTCCGGTAGTTTGGAAGTGTTCATAAACAAAGCTTTGATGGCTGTTTGCAAGCCGGGAACGATATTTACCCCCAATACTTTCCCCTTTTCGTCTACTACGGTAAAGGTTAGTGCGGTCCCAAAGTCAACTACGATGAAGGGTTGATGAAACTTTTCCCATGCGGCCATTACATTGCACATGAGGTCTGTTCCGATTTCATTAGGCCTTTGAGCGGTAACAGGAAGCTTTTTGTAGCTTTTTGAAGAAATAACATAGGCTTCCTTACCAAAGAAACTCTCACAAAACTGTTGGATCGTTTCCTGGATTTCTGGTACTACCGAGCTAAACCCTATCAACTGAATGTCTTTTGGATGGATATCATGCTCCAAAAAATACAAGGGAACCTTTTTACTCAATTGAGAAATCAGCCGTTCGGTTTTGGTTTCCAAACGGAATTGGTTGGTCCACTTTTGGGTTTTTTCGTCAAAAAGCGCAAAAACCACATTAGAATTGCCCGCATCAATGGCTAAAAACATGCGATTTAAAGGTTTTGTCTAATTTAGGCTTTCCTTTATGAAAATTTAAATCCTGAAGAAATATGTACTCAATCAGAGAAGGAAAAATTGAAGATTTGCCCCGTGTACTTGAGTTGATCAAGGAATTGGCACTTTATGAAAAAGCACCAGAGCAAGTGACCAATACTTTAGAATTGATGGAAAAGGACGGCTTTGGGCCTAATCCGATCTATGGCTTGTATGTATGTGAAAAAAATCAGACTGGGGAAATTATCGGAATCGCCATTTATTATTATCGATACAGCACCTGGAAAGGGAAGCGGATGTATTTGGAGGATATTGTGGTGACGGAGTCCGAGCGAGGAAATGGCGCCGGCAAATTGTTGTTTGAGCGAGTGATGGCAAAGTCTCTGGAGGAGAATTGCACGGGGATGATGTGGCAAGTATTGGATTGGAATGAACCTGCTATCAATTTTTATAAAAAATATGGAGCAGATTTAGAGGCAGGTTGGTTGAATGCCCATTTGCAAGATTACGAGATTCGAAAATTGCTTCCCTAAGCATAAAAAAACCCAACGATAATCGTTGGGTTTTTTTATTCAATTTATCCTTTAAGGCTATAGTTTGGAGCCTCTCGTGTAACACTTACATCATGTGGGTGGGACTCTTTCACACCAGCTGCGGTGATTTTTACAAAACGTCCATTTTTCTGAAGATCTTCAATTGTCTTGGTTCCACAATAACCCATACCCGCTTGCAATCCACCTACTAATTGATAGAGAACTTCAGCGACGAGCCCTTTGTAAGGAACTCTTCCCACGATACCTTCGGGAACCAGTTTTTTGATATTGTCTTCGGCATCCTGGAAGTAGCGGTCTTTCGAGCCGGACTCCATAGCCTCCAAGGATCCCATACCACGATAAGTTTTGAATTTTCTGCCTTCAAAAATGATCATTTCTCCGGGAGCTTCTTCTGTACCTGCGAGTAGAGAGCCGATCATAATTGAGCTAGCTCCGGCTGCAATTGCCTTTACTAAATCACCGGAATATCGAATACCTCCGTCTGCAATGACAGGTACGTTTCGCGTTTTGAGTACTTCGGCACATTCAAATACAGCCGAAAGCTGAGGAACACCGACCCCTGCAATCACACGAGTGGTACAGATTGACCCAGGTCCTACACCAACTTTCACGGCATCGGCTCCTGCTTCTGCCAAGGCTATGGCGGCTTCAGGAGTGGCAATATTACCTACGATTACTTCCAAATCAGGGAATGCATCTTTAATTTTTCTACAGGTATCGATTACACCTCGAGAGTGGCCATGCGCCGTATCGATAGAAACTACATCTACTCCTGCTTGGACTAAAGCATCTACTCGTTCTACAATATCAGCTGTTACTCCAACAGCAGCTCCTACTCGAAGACGACCGTATTCATCCTTACAGGCATTTGGCTTGTCTTTTCGCTTTAAAATATCCTTATAAGTTATCAGGCCTGATAACTTGTTTTCCTCATCAACAATGGGAAGTTTTTCGATTTTAAATTCCTGAAGGATTTCTTCCGCTTGTTCCAAGGAAACACCGGATTTCGCGGTA
>JABXHZ010000044.1 GCA_013373335.1 Cyclobacteriaceae bacterium
TATTTAAACCATATCCAATTACTTAATTTTTGCTTTTGCCCCTTTTTTCAAGGTGATAATGATTACGCCATTTTTACCTTTCTCGCCATACACTTCGGTCGCAGATTTGTCTTTCAGAACTGAAATGCTTTCGATGTCGCTAGGTTCAACGCCAAGATTTTCAGAAGATTTTTTTTCAATAGTTCCTTGATCGGATTTGATTATAAATAGAGGTTGCTCTCCTGTAGGAGTGCCTGTTACCACTACTCCAACCTTAGAATCAGGGGATACAGCTGAATAAGTAGTGGCAGAAGGCTGTCCTATCCTCACTTTTTCTTGGGATTTAAAGCCATTGATCCCAATCACGCTTGAGCTACCATAAGTCCCATTTCCTCTAAACCCATAGACTCTAGTAGTTTCACCCAGTTTCTCAATTTGGTCTTCCGTTAATTCATTTTTGATAGCCACCAAAGTACTCAGTTGTTTTTTCTTAAGTTGCGCCTCAAACTTTAGAATTTTATCCAAGACTGTTAGAACCTTTGTTTGATCTATTGGCCTTTGCTCAAGGAGTTTTTCAAGCTCAGCATTAGTAGCATCCAAGTCCCATTTGAGCGTGGAGAATTCTCCAGCATTTTCCGCATGGATTCTTTTGATTTTGGAGGCTTGGGCATCAGATAAATTGATTTTCTCACGGGCTTCCATGACTTGGTCGGCCGAGTAAAGGTTTTTTTTAAAGATGTCTTGCGCAACCGCAAAATTAGTGAGCAAGAAAAGCGCAATTAATAATAAATTTTTCATGGTAGTGTTGGTTTAGAATTCAGTCAAAAGGGAGGATGTGGATGATTCCCAAATATCGATGTAAGCTTTTTCTTCAATTCGGATTTCCTGTTCATGATTTTCATTCTCCTGAAGCGAAATGATAATTACATCCGCAGGAGGCTCCTGAATTTCGGCTTTTTGGAAAAGCAGGAAAGCCCCAATAATCAGACTGGCAGCCACTCCCATTGGAATCCACCATGGAAAGCTCTTTACCTTGACTTCTGGAAATTCAGGAATTGGAATGTATCGATCTTGTTCCTTTAGGTCCTCAAAGAAGGCCTTGATCAATTTATCTTCATTTTCCATCTTCTGCTTGGGTTTGTAATTCAATCAATTCTTTAAGTTTCTTTTTCCCCCGCTCATAATGCGTGCGAGCAGTACCTAGTCCGATTTGAAGAATTTCGGCAGCTTGGGCAATGGTCATTTCATGGTAAAACACCATCAACAAAACCTCGCGCTGCATGGGAGAAAGCTTCATCAATAATTTCTGGAAGTCGGTTTCCTGAACAAGCTCTTCTTCTTCAAGCCTATCATAATTCTCTTCCAAACTCACCCATTTTCCATTTTTTCGAAGTTCATCTATAGCTGTAAACCGGATAATGGAAAAGAGCCAGGGTTTCACTTTTTCTGGATAGCGTAAAGTCGCCTTCCCCTCCAAAATCTTCAAATAGCTTTGCTGAAGCACATCCTTAGCCAATTCATCTTCAAAACCACAACATTGCCTAGCCCATAAGTAGGCATACCGGTGGTATTGTTTAAGAATATTTTCTAATTGACTATGCTTCATATTCACTTAGTAATCGGTGAATTGAAGAAAAATAGGACAGCAGTTTCAGATTTTTTTTTAAAAACTCGTTTTACTTTCTTCCTTACCGAACTTGAAACAAATAAGAAAGACCGAATTCTAAGGTAGTCGAATTCATATCGAATATCCGATCCTGACTTTCCGGATTGGTGAAATCGTAAGCAAATCTGATTTCAGCTGCCAGACTACTTTTGCCGAAAACCTTGGAAATCCCTGCTCCTGCATTGATTCCATACATGAATTTACGGGGATTATCCCCCTCTCCACCATAGGTAGGGATTTCGGGAACACTTGAATTCGTAAACTCACGCTGGAGATCACGAGCCTTTAATAAATACCCGATGTGAGGGCCTAATTTAATTTGAAATCGACCTGATCGCCCTGCATAAAAAGATGCCAAAAACGGAAGCTTGAGGTAATCAAGTTCTGTCACATTTTGGAGCGGGTTTACGGGATCCTCATTTAGTTGTCGAAAACCCAAGGTAATCCACTGAACATTCAGCTCCACCCCTGCATTTTTTGCATTGAAATGTTCTATTACGAAGGCAAAAGTTGGATTTCCCACCCCTTCTACTCCACGATCCCTAAGGTTTGCTGCAGGCCGGTAACTGAAAGAAGATGTAGCATAGCCTCCACGAAAACCAACACTTGTTTGGGAAAAAACTTCCATCCCAAATGCCAAAAAGAAAAAACAGAGCAGGGAAACTCTCATAGGTTTTATCGATTTTCCTGATTGATCGTAAAAGTGCCTGAAATTGGCTTGCCATCCAAACTCAACCCTCGAATCTCCACACGCATCGGTCCAGCCTGATCATTAGTGAAGAAACTGATCTCCACCTCCCCAGATTCATCTGTCACCAGACTCCCATTCCAATACAAGGTCTTTCTTAAATCCTGATTAGGGGACTCCGTGTCGGCATCATATGAAAATTCAAAAAAGTTTCGAGGAACTTCATATCCCTCTACTACAAATTGGGAAATGGTTGATGGGATAGCCATTTGTTGTTGCGGACTCATTCCATCTTTTAGGTACACGGCAATCACACCATTTCTTCCCTGATCTCCAAGCATGGATACGGTACGGGAAACTATTTCTACCCGATCAATATCATTGGGATTGATATTTCGGAGGTTATCCGCTGCGGTAGCTCCAGGACTGGAAACCAAAATAGCCCCGTTCACCATGACGATAGGTTCCATTGATCCAAAAACAGAGGTGGCCCCTCCTCGAAGACGGATTTGTTGCTTTCCGCTTGCGCCGGCAACCGTTACACGCATTCCAGGGACATTTCCCGCCAAACTATTCACCAAATCAACTGCGCTTCCTGTCGCTAATATTTTATCGCTGGTGACTACAAAATCCGGATTGCCGTAAATCGCTCCAGAAGATGTGAAGGCTTTTTCGTCTACCTCTACTTCTTCTAATTCCACAAACTCTTCCCTAGCGAGTTCACGCTGAGACACTTCTGTACCTTCTTTAATATTGGGCCAATCAACATTCGGGAAAGAGGCGATAGGAGCTGGAAGGGTCTCCAGATATTCCACTTCCGGTAAAGGCCTACCTTTAGAATCCAAGCCTTGAATTGCCAAACGCA
>JABXHZ010000302.1 GCA_013373335.1 Cyclobacteriaceae bacterium
GTAGTACTTTTTTTGAATTTATATCACCATTTTCTCGATAGGAACTACCAGAATTCCCTCGGCACCAGCTGCCCTTAGTTCTTCGATATTTTCCCAAAACTGATCTTCATTCAAAACCGAATGAACAGAAGACCAGCCTTCCTGAGCCAAAGGCAAAATAGTAGGACTTCGCATTCCAGGAATCAAGCTAATAATCTTGTCCAATGCATGATTGGGAGCATTTAAAAGGACATATTTATTGCTTTTTCCTTTTTGGACTGCATTTATTCGGAACAAGAGTTTTTCAACGATTTCCTGTTTCCAACCTTCAAGATTTTCATTTGCGATAAGGACAGCCTCTGAGGTGAAAATCTCCTCAACTTCTTTAAGTCCGTTCATCATCAAGGTAGATCCCGAGCTCACAATATCACAGATGCCTTCTGCCAATCCAATGCTTGGAGCAATTTCAACAGAACCGCTGATTTCGTGGATTTCTGCATTGATTCCTTTTTTCTCAAGATAGTCACCCAAAATCTTTGGATAAGACGTAGCGATGTTTTTTCCTTCAAAATAAGAGATCCCAGAATAGTTTTGGCCTTTTGGAATGGCAAGAGATAATCTACATTTTGAAAAGCCAAGTTTTTTGAGAGTTTGGACTTTTTTATCTTTTTCTACCAACTCATTCTCCCCGACAATTCCCAGATCAGCAACACCATCTGCTACATAGCCAGGGATATCATCATCTCTAAGAAACAAAAATTCTACAGGGAAATTGGTGGCAGTTGACTTAAGTTTTCCTGTTCCATTATAAAATTTGATTCCGCATTCTTTGATCAATTTCAAAGAATCATCGGATAAACGTCCGCTTTTTTGGACAGCGATACGGATTATTTTTTCCATGAGTCTAAATTACGCTAAGAAATATACTTGATGAATGATTTTTGGTGAAAAGTCCAATCCTAGATTGTGACGTCACCGGTTTGGGTGTGATCGTATTCCTCCTCAAGAGGAATGATGGAAATGGTGCACATGCACCTGATGGTGATGTGAACAAAAAATGGCGATATTTTTAGCCTGAGTGATCATTTGTTCGACAAAGTTAATTACAGGCTAGAAACATGCAAATCTTGGAGAAGGTTTTGAAATTTAATTTACCGATGGTTTCCAGGGTCCATAAACAGCATCTCTAAATGCCTTGTGGAGACCAATCCCATCATACGGTGTAAGTTGGACAAACAGAATTGCAATGAGTTCATTTTTTGGGTCAATAAAGAACAAAGTACTTAATGCCCCATCCCAGAAGAATTCACCGACAGTACCCTGATTTTCTTCTGCATCCTGTGGAGGAGCAACTCGAACAGCAAAATCAATCCCAAAACCTACTTGCCCCCGATGAGGTAACCAAGATCGTTCAGTAATAGAATCAGGCAGGTGGTTCGTTCGCATTAATTCTACTGTGGAGGGTTGTAGAATCGTTTGGTTTCCAAGGCGACCTTCATTCAGTAACATTTTGGTGAATGTTAGGTAATCATCGATCGTACTGCTTAGACCAAATCCTCCAGGAGTCAATGGCCAATGATTATAGCTAAATCGGTAAGCGATCGAATCATTTTGTCGGGCTAAAGTCCCGTCAGCTTGCCTTTCATAAACTGCTGCCATTCGATCTCTAAATTCTTCTGGAACGAAGTACATTGTTTCGTCCATACCAAGTGGATTCAGAAGTTCTTTTTGTAAGAATTCTCCATATGGCATTCCAGAAATTTTTTCCACCAAATAGGCTTGAACATCTACGCAAAGTCCATATTCCCATTGGGTTCCTGGCTGAAACCAAAGAGGAGTACTGCCTATTTTTTCAGCCATACTTGCCAAAGTATTGTTGAAGTTTCGGGCATCTTTTTCCTTCATCACTTCACTCAATCCTGGAATATTGTCTCGATTTGGGAAGCCAGCGGTATGTCTCGTTATATCCCGGATGCTGATTGGTCTATCTGCTTCCGTTAGGATTATGGCTCCATTTTCGTCCACTCCTTGGTAGACTTTCATATTTGAAAATTCGGGAAGGTATTTTTCCAGGGGGTCATCCAATTCAAATAAACCTTTCTCATAAAGTTTCATTAAAGCCGTACCTGTAATGGGTTTGGTCATGGAATAGATCTGGACCATAGTTTGCCGATCCATGGGTTTTTGCTGTTCTCTGTCAGCGTAACCAAATGCCTGAAAATATCTTTCCTCGCCTTTCTCATAAACCAGTGCAGAAATTCCGGCTACTTTTCCCGCTTCAACCAAGGCGGTTAACGTACTGTCCACGCGGGATTTAGCCTCACCATTGAATATGAGGTTTGGAGTTTCGACAGCGGGTGAACAAGCAATGAAAAAAAATTGAATCAGGAAGATTATCTGGAGGGTATATTTCATTCCAATAAGGTTTTATTCTCAGGAAAATTAAAAAATATCTGCTTTAGATTTTTTCTCCCACCTCTTAATTCCATCAATGGCAAATTGCGCTATGGCTTGATATCCTTGATCCGATGGGTGGATGCCATCGCTTGCAAAAAAATCCGGGGTTAAATCAAATTGGATTTCCTCATAAATAATATGGTGGTGTTGGGATGCTATCCTCTCCATTTCCTTGGAGAGGAATTTTCGTTGTCGCAGCAGGAAGTATTTCAATTGAGGGGTAAAAGCGGGAAAATTGTGGACTGGTGGAATAGCGGATAAATAAATCCAATTTGGAGAAAAGCTCTGGTTCAGCCATGAAATAATATTTTCAAGTTCAAATCTGAATTGAGTGGGCTTGGTGAGGCGGAAACAATCATTTGCTCCCATAAATAAAAATATACCTTCAACTTTTTTGGGGTTTGACCCGATCTCCTCATTGAAGGTTGGGATTAATTCTTTAACTCGGAGACCATTTTTGCCGAGGTTTATTACCTCATATTTTTCTTTGAATAGGTGGAAAATAGTTCCTGCTAAGCTAGTTTCTGGCTTACTGGCACCCACTCCTGCAGCAGTTGATTCTCCAAGAATTAGGACGCGTTGATCAGAATCACCGAGAATCAGATGGTTGCTTTGGGCAGGAGGAAGGGGATTGTTTTTTCGGATTGTTTTTGCCTGGTAGATTAGGAAAGGCAAA
>JABXHZ010000061.1 GCA_013373335.1 Cyclobacteriaceae bacterium
CGAAACACCTCCATGGTTTCAATGACTTGGATTGTATTTTCATACAAATCCCGAATAAAAGGTCTCACCTCTGGTGAAATTTTGTGCTCAGCATATTTGTCAAAAGACCCGATCACTTCCCGAAGGGGATAGACTGATCTTCTCAGATCCATCATTTCTTTCCGTTGGAGATAAAGAGAATTTAAGGTCTCGGGACCGGGCTCAATCATAGCCTGGGATTCTAGATTCTCGATGCGCTCGCCAATATTCTCCATCACCACAAAGTAATTATCCACCACAGCATCAAATAAAGCATAGAGCAAATAATCTGTACCCCGCTTTCGAATAGCCCGTTGGGAGTCGAGTAGGCGATCTCTGACAAACTGGAAAACATCACCTTTCTTTTCCTGAAAAGTGATCAGCACATTATTTTTCAAAATAAAACTCACCTGTTCTTCATCAACAGGAGACTCTGGATTTGAACACTGAATCATTTTCAGCGTGGTGAAAATATACTCTTCAAAAATTTCGATTTTAGGTCGCTGATTAACATTAAGAATATCTTCCAGCGTCAATTTGTGGATGCCAAATAGTTGTCCGATTTTCTCCAAAAGCTCAACGTCATGTAGGCCAACAACATCGATCCATACTACCTTCTTTTGAAGCATTAAATGTTCCTCGATCTGAGAGATTTTTACTTTTTCTTCATAAAAATCCACTTCATCGTAGGTAATCAAATTAATAAAAACTTCTTCCTGCTTTTGATCTCCGGTAAATACCAAGGCGGCAGGTGGAAGCCCGATTTTATGTGCAGGTTTTCTTTTCTTCTTGGTTTTAAAAAGTTTTTGAAACTGCTTCAAACTCGATTTCTGGGCCATGAGCTTAGGAGTTATTTGACTGAATAAATTCGATATTTCTTTTCAGTCCGGCAAATTTGGTGCGCTTCACGGCTGATTTTTTAAATACTTTCCGAAAGGTTTCTTCTGTCATCTCTATCCAGTCCTTATTTGTAAATCCTTCGAGGTCAGGATGAGGCCGAAATGCAGGTTCTTGATGCGGTTTGGAAAAGCGATTCCATGGGCACACGTCCTGACAGATATCGCATCCAAATGCCCAATTCTCCATCTTCCCTTTGAATTCATTCGGGATAGCTTCCTTCAATTCGATGGTGAGATAGGAAATACATTGGCTCCCATCTACTACTCCAGGCTGCACAATGGCGTCTGTCGGACAAGCATCGATGCAGGCTGTACATGTGCCACAATAATCTTTTGATAAAGGAGAATCTGGAGTAGCTTCCAGATCGATGATCAGTTCCGCCAAAAAGAAAAAACTTCCCATTTTCCGATTGAGAAGGAGGCTATTTTTCCCAATCCATCCTAAACCGGCCTTTTGAGCCCACTGCCGCTCCATGACCGGTGCTGAATCCACAAAAACCCGCCCATCGATATCGCCTATCTCCTCTCGGAGCATTTCTAGAAAGGTTTTGAGCTTTTCTTTGATCACCGAATGGTAATCTTCCCCATAAGCATATTTGGCGAGTTTAATGGATTCTGGATTTTCAGGGAGTTTTTTCTCCGGATAGTAATTGTAAATCAGGGATACCACTGTTTTAGCACCTGGAACCAGTTTGGTTGGATCCAATCGTTTGTCGAAATGATTGGCCAAATAGGACATCTGGCCTTGGTAGTCACGCTTTAACCATTCCTCTAATCGGGGTGCCTCCTCCTCTAAAAATTCTGCTTTGGCAATACCACAAAAATCAAAGCCCAGTTGGCGGGCTATTTTTTTAACAATAGCTGTATGCTGATCGGCTGAACTCATTGAGCCGAAATTAAGACTTTATTCAGTTCGTCGCATATCCGGCCGATCCTGATACCATTGTTCCTCGAAAGTTTCCTCAATTTGAATGGGAGCGATCAAGACCGTCCATACCATCCATAGCACGAGGAAAGGTCCAGCAATAAATAGCAACCAAATCAAGGGCAAGGCCACATTCAGCTGAATCAAAGTCACGAAGATGATCAAAGCACCGGTGACAAAGCCTACTGCAAATTCATAGTTTCTCATTTTTCAAATAAATTGTATCATCAGGTAAACTCATCAAGCCTCCTACTTGTTAAACCCATTATGAAAGGATTTCGGTTCACGCAATACGTACCTCCTCAAGACCCCTCTAAAAATACCTTTGAGAATCTGCTCAATATTTTTCTCCAGCTTGTAACAATGACAGGTGGAGATGTAGCAGAAGCCTTGAATTGGTTGAGTAATCTGGATAAGCGATATAATCTAACCAATCCTAATTATGGAATTGGAGACTTCATCGAGGACTTAAAGTCCAAAGGATATCTCACCGAAGAAAATCAAAAAGGGGAATTTAAAATCACAGGAAAAGCTGAGCAGACCATTCGAAAATCTGCTTTGGAAGAAATTTTTGGCAAGCTCAAACGAGGAAAATCCGGCCAACACAAAACCACCCATTCGGGCCCGGGTGATGAACGTGGAAGCGACCGCCGAGCCTATGAGTTTGGGGATAATTTGGATCAAATCGCCCTAACTGATTCCCTGAGAAATGCCCAAGCCAACCACGGATTTTCCGGAGATTATTTGTTGACCGAAGACGATCTTGAGGTAGTCGAACAGGAATATCGTTCCCAAACCTCCACGGTTCTGATGATCGATATTTCCCATTCCATGATTTTGTATGGAGAGGATCGAATTACTCCTGCCAAAAAAGTCGCCATGGCTTTGGCTGAATTGATCAAAACCCGCTATCCAAAAGACACGCTGGATGTGATCGTTTTTGGAAATGACGCCTGGCAGATTGAAATCAAGGATTTGCCCTACCTACAAGTGGGGCCCTACCATACCAATACCGTAGCGGGCTTGGAATTGGCGATGGATTTATTGAGAAGAAGAAAAAATCCCAACAAGCAAATCTTTATGATCACGGATGGTAAGCCTACCTGCCTGAAAGTTGGGATCAAATATTATAAAAATGCATTTGGCATAGACAGCAAAATCTTGAATGAAACGCTCAAGTTGGCTGCCCAATGCCGCAAGCTGAAAATCCCTGTAACGACCTTCATGATTGCTTCCGACCCCTATCTGAAGGAATTTGTCAAGGAATTCACCAAAGTGAATAACGGAAATGCCTATTACAGCAGTCTGAAAGGACTGGGGGATTTGATTTTTGAAGATTACAGACGAAACAGAACGAAACGCTTTTAAATAAATTCCATGGACTACCAAAATCTAAGCGGAAAAGAACTTACCCAAATCAAAACACTAGGACAGCTAAAGGCTGCTGGTTACCAACCTAAATCCATCAAAGAGGAACTGCGGGACAATTTGATCCGAAAAATCAGGCAAAAAGAAAATGTCTTTGCAGGAATCTGGGGCTATGAAGACACCGTCATTCCGGATATTGAGCGGGCGATTTTATCCCGTCACAATATCAACTTATTGGGACTTCGAGGACAAGCCAAAACCCGGATTGCCAGGATGATGACGCAACTGTTGGACGAGTATGTACCGGTGGTTTATGGCTCTGAATTGAATGATGATCCTTTGAACCCTCTGTCTTCATTTGCCAAAAACCTGATTGAGGAAAAAGGGGATCATACCCCCATCATTTGGTGGCACCGAAATGACCGCTATACCGAAAAACTGGCCACACCGGATGTGTCTGTTGCTGACTTAATTGGCGATGTGGATCCCATCAAAGCAGCTACGTTAAAACTCAGCTACAGTGATGAGCGCGTAATCCACTATGGTTTAGTTCCGCGTTCCCACCGATCCATTTTTGTAATCAATGAATTACCTGATTTGCAAGCCCGAATTCAGGTGGCTTTATTCAATATTTTGCAAGAAGGAGACATTCAGATTCGCGGGTTCAAGTTGCGATTGCCTTTGGATATTCAATTTGTCTTCACTGCCAATCCGGAAGATTATACCAACCGAGGAAGCATTGTGACTCCATTAAAAGACCGGATTGAAAGCCAAATCATCACGCACTATCCAAAAAGCATTGAAATTGGGAAGAAAATTACCGCTCAAGAAGCCAATTTGGAAGGGAAGCCTGTGGATCAAATTCACGTGCCGGAATTGATGCGGGATTTGATTGAGCAGATTGCTATTGAAGCCCGTAATTCGGAGTATGTGGACGAAAAAAGTGGGGTTTCAGCCCGATTGACTATTTCGGCCTACGAAAACCTGATTTCAGCTGCGGAACGGAGGCTTTATCTCAACGGAGAGGAAAACACGGTCGTCCGGATCGCAGATTTGATCGGGGTGATTCCTGCAATCACCGGAAAAGTGGAATTGGTCTATGAGGGAGAACAGGAAGGCGCCGGCCTTGTTGCCTACAACCTGATCGGAAAAGCAATCCGAAGTCAGTTTGTGAATTACTTCCCTTCTCCGGAACAAAAAAAGAAATCCAAAGAAGGAAACCCCTATGTGATTCCATTGGCTTGGTTTGGGGAAGGAAACGAACTTGACATTCTAGCTTCCCAATCCGATAAAGAATACAAACAAGCTTTACATGAAGTACCGGGGTTAGAGAATATCGTCACCCAAATGGTTGAAAATCTACCTGAAAAAGAAAAAGAATTCTTTATGGAGTTTGCCTTGCATGGGCTTGCCGAATATTCACAACTCAGCAAAAAACTTTTGGATACCGGCTTACAATTTA
>JABXHZ010000265.1 GCA_013373335.1 Cyclobacteriaceae bacterium
ACCAGGAGTGGGAAGATTTGGCTGAGCGAATCCTGTAAAACAATCATTTCATTCAGGTGTTCTTTTTACATGTCTTACTTACTTCTATTCCTTTTTATTTTGAATTTTCAGGAAGCAAAAAGCCTTCAAGATTTCCAGTGGGAACGAAGAGTTCTTGTTCTTTTTGATTGTCAGCAATTGGGGGAAATGAAATCAAATTTGGAAAAGGATATCAAAGAAAGAAGGCTTTTGGTAGTCCGATTTGAAGGGGAAAAAATTTTGGAAATTTCAGAGGATGTCGAAATAAATAAAGAATCATTTTTAACTCTGAAGCAAGAAGGCTCCCGATCATCCCAATGGTATTTACTGGGCTTGGATGGAGGCGTAAAAGCCACCGGGAATAGCCTTGATTTTGATTGGGAAAAGGTTTTCAGAAAGATTGATTCCATGCCCATGAGACAGAGTGAAATCAGAAATGGGTTAAAAAACTGATGCTAAACCCCTGAAAAATACCCATTTTAGGGGATGTTTTCGTGTTTTTTATATCCCTACTTTAGGGCTCAGCTTTTAAAATCAATTTTAATCTGGTTATGAAATTCTTTTATATATCCTCTGTTCCCAATCAGGATAATTTATTTGAAATCCATGAGCGGGATTGCCCAAACATTCCAAATGCAATCAATCGGGATTATTTGGGGCCTTTTAATAATGGTTCGGAAGCGCTTCGAACAGCGACTAGAAATAAAGGCAATGCAACGCTTTGCGCTTCATGCTGTCAGGGTGTGACAGCCTCAATTATTTTTAAAGACAAAGTTTCCAATTAAGTCTAGTTGTACTGTTTGGATCAGCTTTAAGTTGAAATTCTAGCTGGATTTTTTCTACGATTCTTGTAGATTTGCCTCCCGTAATAAATTAATGGGGAGGTAGTTTCGATTAGCTATATTCTTCCTGTTAATTTGGTTTTACTAATCGGGGTGTGGCGCAGTCCGGTTAGCGTACACGTCTGGGGGGCGTGTGGTCGCAGGTTCAAATCCTGTCACCCCGACTAGAAAAAAGGGAGGTTCGAATTACTATCGAATCTCTCTTTTCTTTTAAAACAATCCCGAAATCACACCATCTTTCGAAATATCTACCTGCTCTGCAGCAGGAGTTTCAGAGAGTCCTGGCATCCTAAGGATTTCACCAGCAATGGGAATCAGAAATCCGGCTCCCGCTGCAATCTCAAATTCCCTAATCGTGATCGAAAAATTCCGCGGTCGCCCAATAAGTTTTTCTTGGTCACTGATACTCTTTTGGGTTTTGGCAATGCAGACCGGTAAATGGTTGTAGCCAAGTCGTTCGATCTTTTTGAGTTGGCTTTGGGCTTTTGCAGAAAGGATAACTTCAGAGGCTCCATAGATGGTGCGACTCACTTTTTTGATTTTTTCCTCGACGGAATCGGCCAAAGAATAGGTGGGCTTGAATTGATATTGACAGTTTTCGGCAGCTTGGATGACCAAATCTCCCAAATTCAAGCAGCCATCTCCTCCTTTTTCCCATCCTTCACTAAGTGCTACAGGAACGCCCAAACTTTCGCAATAATCCAATAGCAAGTCTTTTTCGGCTTGTGTATCACTGCTGAAAACATTCACTGCAACAACTACAGGTATGCCAAAACTTCGAAGACTTTCCAGGTGATGAAGCAAATTTGGCAAACCATTTTCAAGTGCTTCCAAATCTTCAGTAGTCAAATCCTTTAGCGACTTCCCTCCATGATATTTCAAGGCTCGGATAGTCGCCACCAAAACCGTTGCCTTTGGAGAAATTCCAGCTTCCCGACATTTGATATTGAAAAACTTTTCGGCTCCCAGATCAGAACCAAAACCAGCCTCGGTGACCACGTAGTCTCCCAAACTTAAGCCCATCTTAGTCGCTAAAATGCTGTTTGTTCCTTGGGCAATGTTGGCAAAAGGTCCTCCATGAATCAAAGCGGGGTTGTGCCCCAATGTTTGAACCAGGTTAGGTTTGATGGCTTCCTTCATTAAGGTAGCCATGGCTCCCTGTGCATTTAGATCCCCTGCAAAAACCGGGCTTCCGTCAAATCGGTCCCCTACATAGATTTTTGCAAAGCGCTCCTTCAAATCTTCGAGGTCCTTACTCATACATAGAATAGCCATCACTTCACTGGCCGCTGTGATGTTAAATCCCGTTTCCCGAGGCATACCCCCACTTTTTCCTCCTAAACCGGTGATAATTCCTCGTAATGCCCGGTCATTCATGTCCATTACACGCTTCCAGAGGACGGTACGAGGATCAATCCCCAGATTCCGATTTTTGCTCTGTATATTGTTGTCGATCAGGGCGGAAAGAAGGTTGTTGGCTTTTTCGATCGCATGAAAGTCTCCTGTAAAATGCAGGTTGATGTCCTCCATAGGAATCACTTGGGATCTGCCTCCCCCTGCTGCACCCCCTTTGATTCCAAAAACAGGTCCCAAACTTGGTTCACGAATGACTGCCAAGGTGCTTTTCCCCAATTGATTGAGTGCATCTGTAAGACCTATCGTTACGGTTGTTTTTCCTTCGCCCGCTGGGGTAGGAGTAATAGCAGTAACTAGGATCAGATTCGATTGGGCGATTTTTTGTTCGTTGATCAAATCCAAGGAAAGCTTTGCTTTGCAACGCCCGTAGATTTCGAAATCTTCATCTGGTATCCCTAGTCTTTCTGTGATTTTTCGTATGGGTAAAGGTTTGACGGATTTAGCTATTTCGAGGTCGTTCATGGTGATTGTTTTTTCAAAAAAAGCAGAAAACCAGTTCCCAAGTCCTGATAATTTTATCTAAAAAAGATGATAGAAGTCAGTAAATAGTCTACTCGTACCATTTCTCAAAAATGGATGGAGAGATTAGGCTTATCGGGTAATAGTCAAAAAAATCCCAGCTTTTAAAGGC
>JABXHZ010000289.1 GCA_013373335.1 Cyclobacteriaceae bacterium
AATACTGCGAAATAGAGAATGATTGTGGCCGGTTCCCGGAAAACGACCCGGAGTGATTGTACAATGGTGTTTTCAACCTCTTGCACATCATTGGTCATTTTGGACATCAAATCCCCTTTTCGTTCATTGGAGAAATAACTTAAATGCAGGCCGCTTACCCGATTGAAGATATTGGTTCGCATGCCTTTGATGACCTTTGCTCGAACTTTTGCTAAAACCACACCCGATAGATAGGTGAAGAGGTTTGAAAGAAAAACGGAGAAAACAATGACGATACAGACGAAAGCCAGGGTTCCAACTTTTCCATAATCGTCCTGGATTTTAAGAAAATAATGATTGAAGAGCCCGGTGAAGTATTCCAATGTAAACTGAAAGCGAGGAAGGTCCCTGAATCTCTCCAAAGACTCAGGTGCCACCTGTTCAAAAATCACATCAAATAGCGGCTTGAGAAGGGTGAAATTAATCAGTCCAAAAATGATGGAAAGAAGCGTATAGCCGATATAGGTGGGCACGAACTTGCCGAATGGACGAGCATAGGACAAGATTCGCAAATAAGTCTTCATGTAGGAAAAGTTCCGAATTTGGGTCGCAATTTACGGAAAATTGATGAAGCAATTATCCAGGGAGGATTCGCAGGTTTTCAGAAGTTTTAATTAGAAATTGAATTCAGGACGAATGAAATTCCATCGGATTGCCAATTGTACAAATTGGGAGCTTTCCGGTGCTGTCAGATCCTGCGCCGTTCTTCTTCTGAAAATATGAGTTCCGTCTATAAATAAATTGTGTTTCAGCATGTAGCTCGCTACGATGTTGGTTTGGATAACTTGATTTTCGATGCCTTGTCCTGTGACATTTCCAAATAATCCGGTGGGACTTCCTTCGAGTCTGTTTTTCAAAATATCACCTCCCCAGTTTGTTTCTTGATCAGGATCGGCTCCATACAATTGATAATTTCCAAGTAGTGTTAGCCTTAGTTTGGGTATGGGTTGATAGCGAAGGATGCCAACAAATTCCTTGAAATTAGCTCCTAAGGGATGCGTCAGAGGAGTCCTCCAGTTCGTGTAGGATTGATGGTCAAATTTTTCCTGGAACGTGTAAGGACGGGCGGTATTGAATTCGAGTTGTAGATCTAAATTGGAGATTTCAAAGGCATTGATGTATTTGTAACCTGCCTGTACTCCATATTTATTTCTTTTGGAGCCTTTTCCATCAATCCCAAAAAATTCTGAGAATACAAATTCATCTAGGGCAAATTGTCCATAAAGCTGCATCCCGGGTCTTAACATCCACTTGGCATCCATTCCCAACATGACTTTATCAGGTGTTCCCAGCTGTTGCTCTACCCAACGGAAGAATACCACGGGATTGAAATAGTTGAAATTGACCTTATCAGTCATCACCGATTCGAAAAATCCCAAATTGAGTTTCTTGCCAATATTGAATCCCAGCCGGTGCATAGAAAAATACTTTTGAGGATAGCGGCCATCCGTAGGTCTGCCTCGATTATAAAACACATCAGCTGTCATTTGGGTCCAAAGGTTGGTCAATTGAAATTTCCCGATCTTGGTGTTTAGCTTGACAAACATATAAGGGTTGGAAAAATCCGACAGCAAAAAGGAGCGATACCCCTCTCCGATAAAGTTGCGGTCGTGTCCTACCTGAGCCTGAATGCTTTTGGTCAAATGGAAATTGATATGCCCTCTCGCTGAGAAATAACTGTAACCGTCCCTATTGTATTCTTTCCAAAATCCTTCTCCGGGCACCGCACCTCGGTATTCTGCATAATTTTTCACCCAACTAGGAAAAAATACTTCCGAGGTAGTGAGGTAGGTAAAGAAACTCACCTTTTTATCGACAGCTCCTCGTACTACAAAACCTCTGGAAAGCTGGGCCGGATTTTGATCTTGCTCGGATTCCATCCCCCCTGCTAGATAAATGACAGGGCTGAGGTGAATGTCGAAATCTTCGCTGTACGAATGTGCAAAATCCCCTGGCCTACGGTAGAGTTTTTTCAGAAAAGGTTTCTTGGATTCAGAAGTTTCTTGTGCGACGAATTCCCAATTGTCTTGCGCTAGATAAGAGAGGTTAAATCGGTCTGAAGCACTCTGAATGACTGGGTCTTGGGACAGGCTATCCAAAAACTTTCCCAGTAAGTCTCGGCGATAGGGTTTGTATCCAGTTTGAAAGAAAGGATTATTTTTTCCCTGTAAGATTTCGTAGCGATCGATCAGATGATAGTAATCCCGCTCAAATGGTATATAACTTCCCTGTGAAAATGAAGTTTGGTTAAAGGCAAATCCAAGAAAGAAAAGGAAAATGAAGAATTTTCCGGGGTTGAGAAAAATGGCTCTATTCATAAAATGAAGTTCAGCTTAGATAGTATTTCAGGGGTTTTTCCCTACAATTGATTTGAAAAATAGTAGATTTGAAGCTGATTGTTTAGGCTTTTTTAAAGTTTTATCTTAAAAAGTCGAGATGCTCTTGATTATTTTTTACAAAGATTTGGTGGCTTATTTCAAAAAGGATAACTTTGTGCCTCATTTGAGCAAGCGCTGACAAAAACACTGAAGATATGAAAAAAGATATTCATCCAAACTACAGACCAGTAGTGTTTTATGACACTTCTTCTGAGTTTAAATTCTTGACCCAATCTACCATCGAAACCAACGAAACAATCGTTTGGGAAGATGGCAATGAATATCCGCTGTACAAGATCGAAGTAAGTTCTGAATCTCATCCTTTTTACACTGGTAAAAAGATGTTGTTGGATACTGCTGGTCGAGTGGAGAAATTCAACAGAAGATACGCAAAGAAATAAGTCCCACAGAGGACTGTTCAAAAAGTCTCCCGGAGCATGGATTCCGGGAGACTTTTTTATTTTTGCCTCATGGAAAACCTTTTATTATTTGATGATCCCTCGATTCGAGGGGCTTTACTTCCGTTTACTTTTACCCGCCCGATAGCAGCAATTCGAATTGGGATATTGACCATTGCTGAGAAATGGGAAAAGATTTCGGGGAAGGAAGTATCTTATTTGACACAGGACTATTTGCAGGAAAAATACCCCAGAAAAGAAGGGGCTGCACTTGCCATAAATGGAGGATTGATTCCATCGCAGGATCTCCT
>JABXHZ010000301.1 GCA_013373335.1 Cyclobacteriaceae bacterium
CCCTCATCGTATTGATAATCCTGATTGTCCACAGAAACGACGATAGCGGTAACCGCAAGTGTGGCTACGAAAAAACCCCAAGGATGCCATACGGGTCCCCAATAAAAAGGTGTGAATGGATGATAATAGTAAGGTCGGTACCAAGAGAAACCAAACCCTCCCCAAAAATAGGGAGGTCTTGGGTAAGGGCGATAGGGTGGGCGGTAAGCAACGTTTCTCTGGTTCCGGATAACGGTATTTCTGCTGTTGTCTATATTGATATTAACATCACCTCTACTTTTATCAATGTTGACCCGATTGTTCGTATTTCGGTCACGGGAGATGTTATTATTAGTTCTATTGCCTGATTGATCATTTCGGATAGAACCTACTTTGCTTTCTACTCGTGGTGATTGGGTTACTCGGATTGAACCTCCATTAATGGTTCCGCTTGGTCTCGAGTCTCTAGTTCGGTTTGCGGTAGTAGGTCTTGAGTTTTGGGGAGGTCTTCTATTCGTGGTTGGTCTTGCCTGAGTAGGGCGCGAAGGAGCAGGTCTTGATGCAGCGGGTCTTGGAGCCGCTCTTCGCCCAGCAAGCCGTTGAGCTTGTGACATTTCTACAGTGCCGGCGAATAGGAATAAAAACAATAGTCCAAAAAGATAAGATTTAGAGGTCAATGCATTCATGTTGAAATCAGTTTTTCTTTGTCCAAATGATTTGTTTTGAATTCGGCCCTGGTAAAAATTCAAACATGGAGTTTGGATACTCCTGATTGATTTCCCAATTGTCAAAAGTCACCTCAATTTGCCTGGCATAGGGTTCTCCTAAATAGGTCAATAATGCTTTTAAGGGTCGTGGTTGAAAATCTTGAGAAATCCAGATTTGAAATGTAAGGTCTTGGTTTGCTCCTCCAATATGAAAGGTTTTTTGGCCATCCACAGTGGTAGTCCCCAAGAATTCCAAATAATCCATGGATTCCATCAAATTGGAAGTGAAATTGGGATATAAAAAATCAGCAAGGACTAAATGAACGCCAAAGGATTCATTTAGCCAATCCAGCATGTCCAAGGTGTTGTCAGGCGCATCTCCAGCAGCGAAATAATTTCCCTCCAAATTGAAATAAACTAGCTGTTTTCCATTGTAGAAGTAGAAATTATCCTTCCCTTGCTGGGTGATTTTTGCAGCCATTTGGCTAGACCCTTGGAAAGTGATTTCTGCTGTTCGAAATTCTTTGATTAAAAAGGCCTCTGAAAAAGCGACGTCTTCTTCAATTTTAGCCTGGAATTTTAATGAATTCAATTCACCAACGTATTCTGCAACCTTATCTAAAATGACTAGTGCCGTTGAATCATGGTAAACATCCTGACCCTTGACCTGAAAAGAAAAAAGGATACAGGCGAAAAAGAAAAATGGCTTATTCATAGATATTTTATTCTAATTCAATCAAGCCATAAGAAATGAAAATAAAAAAGAAAAGGTACTGTTTGAAGTATCGATTTAGTGAATTTTGGCAAAATCAAGGCCTTTCAACCTAAGGGACTTTATTCATTTTGATCAATCTGGATTGTTAAAAAAAATTAGATCAATGCAGAATATCTTCTTTGATAAGCATCTTTTCACATAAGTTTTGCCAAAATCCAATAAAAATTAACAGCTAAATTTTCGGATTTTGCTTTTGAATGAATCAGTTATGTGAATTTTAATAAGAAAATAGTACCTTATAGATTACATAAACTTATTCGTAACATAAAACTCATAGTATGCGAAAAACACGCTTTTCAATTTTTGTCTTTTTAATGGGGATTGCTTTTTCAGCTTTTTCCCAGCAAAAAAAGCCCAATATCCTCGTCATATGGGGGGATGATATTGGTACTTGGAACATCAGCCACAATAACCGTGGTATGATGGGATATATGACACCGAATATTGATCGAATAGCTCGAGAAGGGGTAGGTTTTACTGATTATTATGCCCAACAATCCTGTACTGCAGGTAGAGCTGCTTTTATAGGAGGTAATGTTCCAGTGAGAACTGGTATGACCAAAGTAGGGATGCCTGGAGCTAAGGAAGGATGGCAGGCTTCTGATATCACTATTGCTACGGTGATGAAGAGTTTGGGATATTCTACCGGTCAATTTGGTAAAAACCATCAAGGTGATTTGGATGAACATCTTCCTACTATGCATGGTTTTGACGAGTTTTTTGGAAATCTCTATCACTTAAATGCGGAAGAGGAACCAGAAAATGAAGATTATCCAACAGGGATGATTTTAAAAGATGGGACCAAGTTTGAAGATCGCTATGGTCCAAGAGGTGTAATCCATAGCTGGGCTGATGGAAAAGGTGGTCAACGAATCGAAGATACGGGGCCATTGACCAAAAAGCGAATGGAAACCATCGATGATGAGAGTATGGCTGCCGCCAAGGAGTTTATCAAGAAGCAAGTTGAAGACGGAAAACCCTTCTTCACTTGGTGGAATGCTACACGAATGCACTTCCGAACGCACGTAAAAGAGGAGCATCGCGGTTTGTCCGGTCAAGATGAATACAGTGATGGCATGGTCGAGCATGATTTGCACGTGGGCGAACTCCTTGATCTATTGGACGAATTGGGAATCGCAGACAACACCATCGTATTCTATTCTACCGATAATGGCCCTCATTACAATACTTGGCCAGATGCGGGTACTACTCCTTTTCACGGTGAGAAAAATTCAAGTTGGGAAGGAGCCTATAGAGTTCCTGCCTTTGTAAGATGGCCAGGAAAAATCCCTGCTGGTGTAACATTAAATGGGATTGTAGCTCATGAAGATTGGCTTCCAACTTTTGCTGCTGTTGCTGGTGATCCAGACATCAAGTCCAAAATCATGAATGGTTTCACATATGGTGGAAAGACCTACAAAAATTACATTGATGGGCATAATCAACTTGATTATTTAACGGGTAAGGTAAAAGAGTCTCCAAGAGAAGGCTTTGTCTATGTTACTGATGCGGGAAGCATCTCGGCACTTCGATTTGGTGATTGGAAAGTAATGTTTCAGGAAAACCGAGCTGATAAACTTCAAATCTGGCTTGAACCATTTGTAGAACTTCGAGCCCCTTATCTATTCAATTTGAGAAGGGATCCATTTGAGAAAGCATTGATTGGGTCCAATACATATTATGATTGGTATATTGATCGAGCATTTATCATCATTGCCATTCAAGGCTATGCATTTAATTTCTTATCCACATTCAAGGATTATCCGCCTAGCCAGACGGCTGGAGATTGGAGTTTGACGAAAGTGGAAAAACAAATTGAGAACATGGTAAAAGCAAACAACCAGTAAAACAATAAAGAGCCATGCGATTCAACGCATGGCTCTTTGATTTTAATTATCAAGAAGAAAATTTTAAACACCGTGAAGAAAATCAAATTCAGTTTATTGCCTTTGGCAGTAATTCTTTTTTCTATTTTTTCTTGTCAGAATTCAGGAATTGAATCCAATGATTCTTCTTCCGAAGAAATCCTGAAAAACGAATTGATCTCTTGGAATGATGGGGTAGCTAAGAATACCATTCAAGAATTTGTTCAAAAAACCACCAATCCCCAAAGTCCCGATTTTATTCCTGAAGGGGATCGCATTGCCGTTTTTGATAATGACGGGACCCTTTGGGCAGAAAAGCCTTATTATTTTCAGTTGGATTACGCTTTGTTTTTTATTAAAAAAGAAGCCTCCAAACATCCTGAATGGAATGAAAATGAATTGATTCAGGCAGTTTTGGCAGATGACATGAAAACGATTATGGCTTCTGGAGAACATGGTTTGATTGAATTAGTAATGTATTCCCATTCGGGTATGAGTGAGGATGAGTTTTCTTCACATGTGAGAGAATGGCTAAATGAAGCAAAGCATCCGCAAACAGGCATGAAGTTCACGGATATGGTTTACCAGCCAATGCTGGAATTGCTGGATTATTTACGTTCCCATGGATATAAGACTTTTATTGTATCAGGTGGTGGTATTGATTTTCTCCGCGTATGGGCTGAAGAAGTCTATGGGATTCCTCCTTATCAAGTGGTCGGATCTTCCATTAAAGCTGCCTATCAAGAAGTGAACGGGAAAAATGTTATTGTCAAGATTCCTGAATTAAACTTGATCAATGATAAAGCCGGCAAACCGGTAGGGATTCATCAATATATTGGCAAACGTCCCATAATGGCTTTTGGTAATTCGGATGGGGATTTCCAAATGCTGGAATACACTACTTCTGGAAAAGGACCAAGTTTGGGAGTATATATTCACCATACTGATGCAGAACGTGAATTTGCTTATGATAGTCTTTCCTCCATAGGGAATCTAAAGCGGGGTTTGATTGAAGCACCAATTAGAAATTGGTTGGTGGTTGACATGGCTAGGGATTGGTCACTTATTTATCCAACTAACTGATATGAGGCATTTTTTAATTTTCCTGGGGTTTTATTTTTTTTCAAACCTTGTTTGGGCACAGGAATTAGAGGAAGAGACACACGAGGAGGAATTTTCCCCTCAAGTTCGTGTCGCATTGATTATGGGTAATGCGCATGTACCCCAGGCGCTTGAAGGGGATAAAAAGGTAGCTGTCATACCTTCTTGGGGCTTTGATGTAGATTATTTTTTTAATCCAAGATGGTCAGTAGCTCTTCAGGCCGACATTAAACTCCAAAGTTTTGAAGTTGAAAATGAAGGGGCATTATTGGAACGAAGTTATCCCATTTCTTTAGCTCCAGTTCTTCATTACCATTTTAAGAGGCACTGGTCTCTTTATGCTGGTCCGGGCTGGGAATATGAGAGAAATGAAAATCTGTTTTTCTGGAAATTGGGGACGGAGTATAGCTTTGAAATCACAGAGGATTTTGAAATAGCTTTGAACCTTTCTTATGAAAATAAACAGGAGATTTACGATTCCTGGAATTTTGGGATTGCATTTAACAAAAGATTATGGGTAAAAGATTAGCCCTATTATTTAGAATGGCGAAATATCAATTTATAGTTTGGGTTTCCTTGGTTTTTTTAACCTTACCAAATAAGCTAATTGCACAAGGTGCGCAGAAAATATTTAATCCGATTTACGAGGAATATTTTGATAGCCTAAAAAATAGTAATTACCCATATACTTTTCCGGTTTTAGGGAAAAAGGCCTACGCTGCTGGCTACGATCTTCCTTATGCTTGGGGGGCAAGTGCTATTTATTTCACACAAAGACAAGAAATCACAATCTCAAAAACCTTAATTGGGTTTAATGGAGGAGAGCAAGTTGATTTAAGTGAATTCATCAGGTTTGGTCCTGTTATTGCGAATTCGAACGCATTTACCATGCGTCCTGACCTTTGGGTTTTACCTTTTCTTAATGTCTATGGAATCATTGGAGGAGGTTTTACTCAAACTGATGTAAATCTAGTTTCTCCAGTTAGCTTTGAGACTTCACAGAGATTCAAGGCCTCTAGTTTAGGGGTAGGAGCTACCCTTACCGGGTCTGCTGGTCCAGTTTGGGTGGCATGGGATAATAATTTCAACTTCGTGGATGTAGAAGTTGTCGTTGAACCAGTTCCAGCTTTCAATTCGAGCTTAAGGATTGGGCATACAGTACCTTCCATTTCCAATCCACAAAGAAATCTATCTGTCTGGGTTGGTACGTTTTACCAATCAATCAAAAATGATACACAAGGTTCGATAACCATTGCTGATGTTTTCCCAGGCTTTGGAGAAGGAAATGTTATTAATCAGCTCAATGAATGGGCAGAAACACTTCCTCCTGCCCAACGAGTAGTGGTTAAGCAAATAATTCAAAAACTTGAGGATTTTGGGAATGGAATAGATCCAGGTACCACCACCATTGATTACCAAATCAAGAAAGAAGTTACGGTTCCTTTCAATATGATTCTGGGCGCACAATATCAATTTAATAAAAATTGGATGCTGCGGTCAGAAATGGGTGTTTTTGGAAAAAGAAGCCAGTTTTTAGTAAATGTGAATTGGAGGTTTCCTGGGTTTCGAAAAAATTAATGAAAAGTATTTTTTCATCAATGGTTCATATAACACCTTTCTTCTTGTTAGAAATAATAGGATGGATTCATAAACCTAAAGAATTGAGTAATTCTTATACTAGTTTTAGGTGAAAAATTATTCAGTAGAAATTTTTTTTGAAGACATATCAATGGAGTTGTTAATCAGTTGAGTGATCTTTAAGGGGTGGAATCTAAGAAATCCATGATTTGACTTGTTATTTTCTTTCTTTTAGTTATTTCTTCATGCTTAGACCGGGTACTTAATTTTTGATTGGGTTTTGAAAATCTATCTATATTTACCTCCAGTTTAAGCCTGACCTCTATTAATGCTTCCTCTAGAAATCAAAAATTCAATTTATTTACTATCAGTTTTTTTGGGGATTTTTTCTGGAGTAATAGTCCTTTGGTATGGCTATAAGAAGTACCGCCCTAATGTTTTATTCGGCTTTTCCCATTTAGTATTAACTTATGCGGTTTTTATCGTTTATTTGATTGATTCCGGTAACTTTTCTCTTTTCCCGGACCTTTATCGAACAGGTAATATAGCGGGTCTTTTATTTGCACCCTTGACTTTTCTTTATGTCCGACTAATCATCAAAGGTCGACCATTTAGAGTTGTAGATTTACTACACTTTTTACCAGCAGTGGTTTATATCATTGATTTCTTTCCGATTTTTTTCCAGATCAGTTCTCAGGAGAAATTGGCGTTGATTCAGTCGGAAATTGACAACCCTGCCGTCTTTGTTTATTACAACCAAAGCAGATTTTTTCCTGCAAATTTCTACACCATCATGAGGACTTTTCAGGTCGTTTTCTATTGGGCTTTTTCCACCTTTCTTATCTATAAGTTTGCTAGGAAGTTTGAGGAAAGCAAAGAGTCTTTCGGTAAAGAATGGGTTCGTTGGATGCGCTTTTTCATGGTCGCTTGGATGCTTCTTTTCTTACCTTATATAATTCTTAATCAGTTCGGAAGTCCGCAATTAGGGTTTGATTTGCTGCATTTCACGGGTTCTTTGACGGTTTTAATCAATTCCATGGTCATTTTTTTCTTTCCAAAAGTGCTTTATGGGCTAGATGAATTTAACTACAAGGTTCAAACAGTTACCACCAAAGAAATTGAAGAATCCAGTCCTTTATTGTTGGATAAGGAGAAGCTTTCGGAAATAAAGGAAAAGCTCGAAAAGACTATGGAGAAGGATAAAGTCTTCTTGGAAAATGGTTTGACCATTTCTGAGCTTTCCAAACGTTCCGATATTCCAAGCTATTTGTTGACGCTTTACCTAAATCG
>JABXHZ010000192.1 GCA_013373335.1 Cyclobacteriaceae bacterium
CCAACTACTACAAAGAATAGAACACCAGCTTCAATCAACAACAGGAGCAAACCTGAAGATCCTTTTTCCAATACTTCTGCTATGATTGCACCAGGGAATCTGGAAATGATACCGATCATGATCAACATGGAGATACCGTTTCCGATACCCTTCTCGGTAATCTTCTCACCCAACCACATACAAAACATGGTACCGGCAGAGAGCAATACCAAGGAACTGAACATGAACAAACCAGTACTCACCATCACTGCTCCAGTAGGGAGAATGGTGGCCGTTACGTATCCAATACCTTGAGCTATGGTAATTAAAATGGTCAAGACTCGGGTAATCTGATTGATTCTTTTTCGACCAGACTCCCCTTCCTTTTGCATCTTTTGGAAATAAGGAACTCCGACAGTCAACAACTGCAACACGATGGAAGCAGAGATATATGGCATGATTCCCAAACCAAAAATGGAAGCATTACTAAATGCCCCACCAAGGAAAGTATCAATCAAGCCAAAAATTCCCTCTTGAGGACCACCCAATTTAGAAGGATCTACACCAGGAAGAACCACGAAAGAACCCAATCGAAAGATGATTAGAAATCCTACCGTATTGAGAATCCTTACACGAAGATCTTCAATCGAGAAAATATTCTTAACTGTCGAAATAAACTTTTTCATTTAATTAAATTCTGTTAACGGAACCACCCGCTTTTTCAATGGACTCAACAGCACTTGCAGAGAAGCTATGAGCTGAAACGGAAACTTTGGAAGACAATTCACCACCACCAAGAACTTTTACTTTGTCGTTCTTAGAAGCAATTCCATGGGAAACCATGGTAGCGAAATCAATAACTTCCAATTTGTGATCCGTAGCAAGCTGCTGCAAGGTATCCAAATTTACTGGTTTGAACTCAACTCGGTTTAGACTTTTGAAGCCAAACTTAGGAACTCTTCTTTGAAGAGGCATCTGACCACCTTCAAAACCTAGTTTACGCTTGTAGCCGGAACGAGATTTGGCACCTTTATGTCCTCTGGTGGAAGTCCCTCCTCTACCGGAACCTGGACCCCTACCAATTCGCTTACGGTTCTTGGTAGAACCTTCAGCTGGTTTTAATGTATGCAGTTTCATGATTAAGCTTCCTCTACTTTTACAAGATGATTTACTTTTCTGACCATCCCGGCGATCTGAGGAGTGTTTTCCACTTCTACAGTTCTATTGATCTTACCAAGACCTAGCGCAACAATTGTAGCTTTTTGGTCTTTAGGTCTTTTGATGGTCGACCTGATTTGTGTGATTTTGATCTTCGCCATGATGATTATCCGTTAAAAACTTTAGACATTTTAACACCACGCTGCTGAGAAACGGCGATTGCATCACGCAATTGCATTAAGGCATCGATAGTTGCTTTTACCACGTTGTGTGGGTTAGAAGAACCTTTGGACTTTGCCAAAACGTCCGTCACACCAGCTGATTCAAGTACGGCACGCATCGCACCACCTGCGATTACACCAGTACCAGCAGCAGCAGGCTTGATCAATACTAAACCTCCACCATATTTACCAATTTGTTCATGAGGAATGGTACCTTTCAAAACAGGTACTTTTACCAAGTTTTTCTTAGCATCCTCGATCCCTTTGGTGATTGCATCAGTTACCTCGTTAGCTTTACCCAATCCATAACCTACAACACCATTTCCATCTCCTACAACTACGATCGCGGAAAACGAGAATCGACGTCCACCTTTTACTACTTTGGCAACACGATTGATCGCTACTACCTTTTCTTTAAGTTCTGTATCTGTAGCCCTGATAGGCTTTTTTCTTAGTTGAGACATAGCTGATTAAAATTTAAGGCCTCCCTCTCTAGCACCATCTGCCAAAGCTTTCACATTTCCATGGTATAGGTAACCATTACGGTCGAATACCACTACTTCAACACCATTTGCAGCAGCTCTTTCAGCGAGTTTCTTACCCACTTCTTTAGAAACCTCCACATTGACGTTTTTCTTGGCTCCTAGCTCCTTAGAAGAAGCTGATGCAAGGGTATGCCCTTTAAGGTCATCCACCAATTGTGCATAAATCCCCGTATTACTTTTGAATACGGATAAACGAGGTCTGGAATCAGTACCGGAAATTTTCTTTCGGATACCCTGCTTGATTCTAAGTCTTCTGGAATTCTTATTAAATGCCATAACCTATTATTTTTTAGCGGCAGTTTTACCAGCCTTACGTCTAATCTGTTCACCAACAAAACGGACACCTTTACCTTTGTAAGGTTCGATCTTACGAAGGGATCTGATTTTAGCAGCTACTTGTCCGATTAATTCTTTATCGATTGCTTCCAAAGTGATGATCGGGTTTTTACCCTTTGCTGTTTCAGTTTTAACAGCTACATCTTCTGGCAATGCAAAGAAAATATTGTGCGAATAACCCAAATTGAGTTCTAGCACCTGTCCTTGGTTAGAGGCCTTGTAACCCACACCAACCAATTCCAGCTCCTTTTTGTATCCTTCGGAAACACCAATGATCATATTATTGATCAAAGAACGGTATAATCCATGCATGGATTTGTGGCGCTTGGAGTCAGTAGGACGAGTAACGACTACCTCATTTCCTTCAACATTCACCTTGATATCAGGATTAACCTCCTGTACAAGTGTACCCTTTGGACCTTTAACAGTAACCACTCCGTGAGCAGTCACGTCTACAGTAACACCGCTGGGTAGATTTATTGGTTTTTTACCTATTCTTGACATGATAGTAAATTAATATACGTAGCAAAGTACTTCACCCCCAATGCCTTCAGTGCGGGCTTCTTTATCAGTCATTACCCCCTTAGAGGTTGAAATGATTGCTACTCCTAGTCCATTGATGACACGTGGTAGCTCATCATGTTTTGCATACTTTCGAAGTCCTGGCTTACTGACACGGCTCAAGTTGATAATTGCATTTTGCTTGGTCACTGGGTTGTATTTCAAAGCAATTTTGATAGTACCTTGAGGCCCATTATCCTCAAACTTATAGTTTTGGATATACCCTTTATCATGCAATACTTTCGTGATCTCCTTCTTGATGTTAGAAGCAGGAATTTCTACAATTCGATGAGAAGCCTTAATGGCATTTCTCAATCGGGTTAGATAATCGGCTATTGGATCAGTCATGATATTTTAAGTCTAGCTCCACCCGTTTTGGGCGTGCAAAGTTACGAATTGATTTTTTAAATAAAAACTACTGTCGTGATTTTACCAGCTGGACTTAGTGATTCCCGGAATCTTACCTGCAGCGGCCATTTCCCGGAAAGTAACACGATTGATACCAAACTTTCTCATGTAGCCTTTTGGACGGCCGGTAAGTTTACAACGGTTATGAAGTCTTACCGGAGAGGCATTTCTTGGCAACTTATCAAGTGCTTCGTAATCGCCAGCTGCTTTCAGCTCAGCTCTTTTCTTGGCATACTTGGCTACCAGGCGCTCTCTTTTTCTCTCACGAGCTTTGATGGACTCTCTAGCCATATTATTGTTGATTATTTTTATTGACGAAAGGCATACCGAAAGCTTTGAGCAATGCAAAACTTTCTTCATCGGTAGTAGCGGAAGTCACAAATGTGATGTCCATACCGGAGATTCTGTTCACTTTTTCGATGGAAATCTCTGGGAAGATAATTTGCTCAGTCACACCCAAAGTGTAGTTTCCTCTTCCATCAAAACCTTTATCGGAGATTCCTTTAAAGTCCCTTACACGAGGCAAAGCTACCGTCATCAATCGGTCCAAGAATTCATACATTCTGTCACCTCTCAAGGTAACTTTCGCTCCGATAGGCATTCCTTCACGAAGCTTAAAGTTGGACACAGATTTCTTAGCGATAGTAGCCACGGCACGCTGACCAGTGATCAAAGAAAGTTCTTCAACTCCCTGATCCACCAATTTCTTGTCAGCAACAGCAGCACCGATACCTTTGTTAAGCACAATTTTGCTCAACTTAGGAACCTGCATCACTGATTTATACTGGAATTTCTCCTTCAATGCCGGAACGATATCGTTCAGGTATTTTTCTTTCATTCTGGGATTAGCCATTGATCACCTCCCCTGTTTTCTTAGAATATCTAACTAGTTTCCCGTTATCACCTTGCTTGCGTCCTGTACGAGTAGC
>JABXHZ010000035.1 GCA_013373335.1 Cyclobacteriaceae bacterium
GCCCCATCCAGTACTAGAATTCTGTTTTTTATGGTTTGTAGGAGTAATTCCGTTCTGTTTTGCATAAGTCTATTTAATCAATCAAAAAGCTAATCGAGCAAAACACGGAGAAAAGTACTGAAGTAATCTTTTCCGCTCATCTTTTTCCGGCGAATCCGGAATGGGAATTAGCACCTTGTTTACAGGTTGCTAAGACGTCGTAGGGCCCTTCCCTCGGTCTTTCTCGATAAGCCTTCCAAAGGTAATAGCTAAAGGGGAATAAAACTACAGCTTCAGGATTAAAAACGAATCAAGAACAGGCAAGCTTCAAAGTTTCTTAAGGGCGAACCCCTACTCCAAACATCAAATAGGGAGCTGTCATGTATGGAGCCATATCCAATTCTCCCAAGCGATAATTAGCCATGGCCAGCTCGTATCCCACAGAAATAGAAAATACCAAATCAAAAAATTTCCGCTTGGTGACAGGATGGGCATATTCCAAAAATACTTCAGGCTTGGCCATTAACCCGCTATTTTTCAAATAGCCATCAAACTTTCGCTGCTCAAATAACTCTGGAAAATCAGGTTTCGCTTCTTGCGTTAGCGTGTAGCGAATATTTCCAAAACCAATTCCTCCCAATGCTCCCAAACCAAAATTTTTATACTGCAAAAATTTCAACCCGCCATTGGCATAGACTCGAAGGCTATTTAGCGTTTGAGATTTAAAGTCATTGGCTGATCCATCCATGGCCAGATTATATACTTCCACACCATACAAAACTCCTTCTGTCTCTCCGGTAATTTTGATTCCCAGATTGGATGGCATTCCCTTCAAAGGATCATAACCAGCCTTTTCCAATTGTTCATTCAAGCGATTGGGTTTGGTAAAATGAATCCCGGAAACCAATTGCAAGGCAATGGAAGCATCCTTGTAAAAGAAATTCCTATCCGGAATACTTAGCCCTGTGCCTACACGGATGAATGCACCACTTTGGGTATTTTGAAAAGACATATTGGACAGACTCCATTTTCCTTCAAAAGGACTAAAGGCATATCCAAGTTTTGCGATTACTTCCAGAGATTCCTTCCTTCCGGGTAAGGGGAAATCATAGCTAAGCTGAAATCCTATCTCCGTTAGGAAATTCCCATACTTCCGACTTCCTTGATGAATATTATTTTCCCGCAACACAAATCCCCGCTCTGGATTAGCTAAAAAATCCTCAAGCCCTGCTGGAGAATCCTGCGGAAGCATTTGAAAATTCAAAAATCCCATTCCCAGGGACATGTAGTGGATTAATTGGAACTTGGATTCTTCCGTAAAAGAATAGCCCACATTCAACAGGACACGAGAGGTTCTATAGCTTATTCTATACCCATCAAATTCGCTTCTTCCCCCTTGATTGTGGTACAGTTCCAAACCCAATACTAAATCATTAATGCGGTTTTGATATCCCAATCCCAAGGTGCGATAGCGGTTTCGTAAAGGAGAAAGCCCCCGATCATTCAACATTTGATTGAACTGATTTAAACGGGCTCCACTAGTACCCACCAAGGCATAAAAAGTACTTCTTTTCGTGATCAAGCCTTGAGCCTGGCTGAGCAGCGAAATGAAGACGAAAGAAACCAGAAGAAAAATCCTGAAAAAATAGGACATTATGAATCGCTTTGACTAGAGACAAATTTACCAAGGCTTATCGGCAAAATTTGTGCTAATCCGGTAAAAAGCTTTTTGATCGTAAGTATTTGGATAGCTTCTCGTACAAAACCTCAGGTGAAAAAGGCTTTGGAATGTAATCGTCAATTCCGGCCTCAAGCATCTCATTTTTAACCTCTTCGAAAGAGGAAGCTGTCAAAGCCAGAATCGGCATACTGGCCTTTTTGGTATTAGAATTTGCTCGGATTTTTTTTGAAACTTCAAAACCATCAAAATAAGGCATTTGCAAATCCACCAATAGAATATCAAAAGTATCCTGCTCGAATTTTTCAAGGGCATCTTTCCCATCCTCCGCCAATTCCAAATGACCTACATTCCATTTTTGCAGGAATTTTTTGATAAGGATCTGGTTGACAGGATTATCCTCAGCGACTAATATCGAATAACCCGCTAGGGAACGAGGCGATGAATGGTTCAATTCCTTTTCTTCTTCCAAATGCTTTAGATCAATTTCAAAAGGAACCTCAAACTCAAAAACACTTCCTCCAGCAGAATTCGGATAGTAATTGATTTCCCCTTCAAATAACTCAACCAAACGCTTGACGATCGCCAAGCCTAGGCCTGTACCTCCATATTTTCGAGTCGTATCTGAAGAAGCCTGGGTAAAGGCTTCAAATATCCGCTTGGCCTTTTCGGAAGGAATACCAATTCCAGAATCTTCAAATCGAAACTGTATTCTTGTTCGTCCATCCGGATCCTTTCCAAGTTCTTGCAAGCCGATTTTCACATAGCCCTTCTCAGTAAACTTAATGGCATTACTAACCAAATTATTGACAACCTGCCCCATTCGGATAGGATCTGTAATGATCCATTGCGGAATGGCTTCATCAATCTCACAGGAAATTTTCAGCCCTTTTTCATGGGCCTGAAAACTATGGGAATGAATGATTCGGTGCAGCAAATGACGCAAATCCAAGGGCAATTGTTCCAACTCAATCTTCCCGGAATCAATCTTATTGTAATCCAGAATATCATTGATTAGCGCCATGAGGCTTTCAGCTGAAAACTGTAGGGTTTTCAGGTTCTCCAATTGATCCGGCCGAGGATCATCTTCCATTAAGAAGTGGGACAATCCGATCACCGCATTCATTGGCGTCCGAATTTCATGACTCATCACCGACAGAAACTGTGACTTAATTCGGGATGCTTCTTCTGCATTCTCCTTTGCTTTCACCAGCTCCTTCTGTGCTTGCTTTAATTTGGAAATATCCCGGGCAATCCCCGTGTACAAGCGACGCTTTCCGTCTTTATCAAAAATGATCTTTCCATTGGAATTAAAGACCCTAATTTCTCCATTCTTATGAGGCAA
>JABXHZ010000373.1 GCA_013373335.1 Cyclobacteriaceae bacterium
GCCTTGAATGTGAATTTTCCTCCGAAGAGGAATGAGTCGATTAAAGGAGTGAAAGTCTGCCGTCAAGCAGATGCCAAATGGCAAGAAGAATTTTCAGAACGATTTGATCCTACTGGCAGGAAATACTTTTGGATGGCGGGCAACTTTGTAAATTTTGATAAAGGAGAGGACAACGATGAATGGGCTATAGCGAATAATTTTATTTCTATAGTGCCTTGTCAGTATGACCTGACAGCCCATCACGCTATTTCCCAAATGAATAAAGATTGGGATTGGAGTCAATTTTAATATTTCCTTATAGGAAATTTTAAATTTCTTCAGCAATTATTCCTACAATTTTTAATTTGCGCCCGATTTAGCAAATTGAATTTGGTGAGACCACAAGTTTTTTATCTAGCATATCTAATCTCGTTTTTTCTCTGTTTTGGTGCACGGGCCCAAGAAATGCGTATAGATTCACTTTTAGGTGTATTGGAGGGCAAAGAACGGGTTGATTTTTTAAATCAAATTTCCACAGAAAACCGGGAGTCTGAACAAGATCAAGCTATTCAATATTCTCTGGAGGCTGATTCACTAGCCCAATTACTTAAAGACTTTGATGGAAGAAGCCGTGCACTTGAAAATTTAGGATGGATTTATTACCGTCGTGGACAATGGCTTAAGTCTTTCGATTATTCTACCGAAGCTTATGAGTTTGCTATGTTGGCTGAGAATAAGATTCAAGCAGCTCGATTGATGAATAATCTGGGTGCCTTGTATTACGAGCAAAAGAATTTTGATAAAGCGATTGAACAATTTAAAAGGGGATATGAATTGGCTAAAGAAGCCGGTGATGTTGCTACTCAAATCAGAAGCTTGAATAATGTTGCACTCAATTTTACCCAAAGCGGAAGACAAGATTCAGCAATGGTATATGCTAATCTTTCAATCCAGACCAATGAATCAGCTGGATCTCCGTATCTCCTTTCTTTTGCTAATAGGGTGATAGGTGATGTATACTTGGCTCAGGGAAAATACGATAGTGCCGTTAGGATTTACGAAAAGGCTTTAGATATGGCTAGAGCTCAGGATGTAAAATCCTTTGAGGCGGGTGTAATTCACCGATTAGGAAATGCTTATTTACTAAATAATCAGCTGGGAGAGGCTGAAAAAACGCTTCAATATGCCATTGAGTTTTGCGAAGAATACCAGTTCCTGGATGAGCTTTCGAAAAGCCACAAATACCTGTCTCAGGTTTATCAAGAAAGAGGGGATTACCGATCTGCTTACCAACAATTAAATGAGTTTTCAATTCTAAATGACACTTTAATTAATAAAGCTAGTAGGGATCGCTTAGCATTGATGCAGGGTATGTTTGAGGAGGATTTAGCTAGATCCGAATTGGAATTACTAAAGTCTCAAAATGAGGCTCAATCCTATAGGTTGGAGACTTCTAGAAGATATTTGATGTTTTTTGGTTTTGCTTTTTTAATTATCGCGCTTTTAGGTGTCCGCCTTTATTTACTTCATAGAAATCTGAAAAAGATTAATAAAAATTTAACAATTCAGCAGAGAAAGATTGAGGAACAAAATTTAGCCTTAGAGAACCAGTCAAAGGAACTCTTAGAAATTAATGAGGCAAAGAATAAATTGTTTTCTATCCTTTCGCATGACCTTCGAAGCCCAATTGGGCAATTGAAATCTACCTTGGACTTAATGCTTCGGAAACAGTTATCCGAAGATGAGTTTTATGAATTGTTAGAATACTTGAAAAAGGATGTGGATTCCATAAATACTACACTTCTCAATACTTTGAAATGGTCATTGGCCCAAATGGAGGGCTTTGAGATTCAGTCCCATGAGTTTGATTTAAGTAGTATTACCAAGAATTCCCTAAACTTTTTGCAGTCTTCTATTAAAGCCAAGGGTTTGACCATTTTTGATCAAACCACTGAAAAAGACAAGATTTTTGGAGACCCGGATTTAATTGAAGTTGCTGTACGGAATGTCATCAGTAATGCCATTAAGTATTCCAATCCCGGAGATGCAATCACCATTTTTTCTGAAAAAGGAGATCAATGGATCCAATATTGTGTTTTAGATCAGGGAATTGGAATGGCGAACGATCAAATAGATCAAATTTTAATTGAAAATCAGTTGGTTACAAAATCTCAACCTGGAACTCAAAGGGAAAAAGGCTCAGGATTAGGGCTTAAATTGGTCAAGGAGTTTGTAAAAATGAATGGGGGAAAGATCGAAATAGAAAGTAAACCTGGTCACGGAACCAAATTCTGTATTTATTTCCCCTTAAATCAATCAATCCAAAAGTTGAACACTGTTAACTAAAGCAAAATCCGAAATTTTTGGTTTGTTGGAAATAATTCCAAAATGGACCAAGCACTCAATGATTTTTTCCATTTTTGACTTGCTTAATGTATTGGTATCACACCAGGTAGTTTGCGAGAGCCATTGTTTCACATCTTCGAAATCTAACCCATAAGCATCTGAAACAACTTCAGCTAAATCTGATTGATTGTTTAGTCTCTGAACAATCTTGTAAATGTAATCTCTGACTTTTACTGCTGTTTTTGGAAATTCTTTTGCCACTTTTTCAGGAGTGACCATAACAAAACAAGGCCAGGGGCTTGGGATTTCACCCAGTCGAATCAAATTACCTTTTTTTACCTCAGGTGAAGTGGTGTATTTTTCCCAAAGGAATAAACCATTGCTTCCTTGACTAAATGCATTTTTTGCACCATCCAAATTTCCAATCACTTCAAAATGAAGTTTTTCTTCAGGCCAATTCATTTTTTCAGCTAGAACCAAAGCCATCAAATGGGAACCTGAGCCCATTCTGCTGACTAAAAATTGGGGATTAGGAATAGAGTTTAAATCAGAAAACGGGAAATTAGTTCTAGTATGTATTCCCCAGACCAACGGTGACTTCACGTGAAATCCAATCAATTTGAATGGACTTCCCGAATCAATTTCTTTGAAAAAACTTTCAGTAAGAAGAATAGCCATTTCCGCATCTGAATTTTTCAGCATTTGGCTCATTTGCCCCGAACCTCTAGATTCTTCTATCCATTCAATATGAATTACTTCCTTTTCAAAAGGCTGTTCTTCAGCTAGAATCCGAAATGGAAGATTGAAGTGTTCAGGGACACCGACTATTCTGAAATTTATCATGAAAGATTCAAGCTAGTCATGAATTGCTTTTTTGTCCGTAATTAGCAAGTTAGACAATCCAGCTAAAATCAGCATTGTTCCAGCCAAAAGCATGGTATTGATGACAGCTTCTCCAAATAATAGTTTGTAAAGGAAATTAACCCCTCCCAGGGAAGCGACAATCTGTGGGATCACAATAAACATGTTGAATATTCCCATGTAAACCCCCATTTTTTTTGGATTTACCGAGCTGGAAAGCATGGCGTAAGGCATGGAAAGGATACTGGCCCATGCGATACCTACAAGAGAAAAGCTAATGTGTAGCATCCAAGGTTCAGAAATAAAATAAATCAAAATAAATCCAAACCCTCCTAGGATTAAACTACCCAAATGTAAGAGTCTGCGATTAATCCGAATTCGACTAGCTATGAATGCCAAGATCAAGGCATAAAACATGGAAACAAGCCCATAAGTACCTAGATAATTTCC
>JABXHZ010000421.1 GCA_013373335.1 Cyclobacteriaceae bacterium
CCAGAGAAAAGCTTTCAAAATATCGCTCAACTCATGCAATGGGTCCAAGATGGAAAAATCCAGCAACACATTGGCGAACGTTTTTCTTTAGAAAATTCCCCAAAGGCCTTACGGGACATCCTGGATCGAAAAATGCTCGGGAAGGGTGTGGTGATTGTGAAACCTTAAAAAATAAAGGTCCTAATGCCGCCATTCGAAATTAGAGAAGTGCGCTCTTCTGAATTGAAGGAATTACATCAGTTTGCCCGAGATAGTTTTGTGGATACTTATGCCAGCCAAAACACCCCGGAGAACATGCATCTTTATTTGAAGGAGGAGTTTTCAGAAGAAAAAATCTTTAAGCTTTTGAATGATCCCAATGTTAAATTCTTTTTCGCACTAAACGGAGGTGAAATCATAGGATACCTTCAGATCAATTGGGGGAAAGCCCAAAGTGAAAACCTTGATTCATCTATAGAAATCGCCCGGATTTACGTCAGAAAGGATTTTCAAGGAAGAAAAACTGGAAGCTTGCTTTTAAAAAAGGCCATTCAATTTGGAAAAGATTTAGGAGTACAATGGCTATGGTTGGGAGTCTGGGAAAAGAATACCAAGGCGATGGATTTTTATCGAAAAAACGGGTTTCAGATTTTTGATCAACACCTTTTCAAGCTAGGTTCCGATGAACAGTTGGATTGGATGATGCGGATAAACCTAAACCTACATGCTTAATTTCAGGAAATTTTGAAATGGGCTATCACGTTTAGAACCAGCGAGGATTTTTCATAACGGCCTTTCTTGGAATCATGTAAAAACCAAAAGAAAACTCGTGAGAATTTGCTCTAGCATCCCTCAGCACATTCAGGTTATGGTCATAGGCATAGCCCAAACGCAATCGATCTGTGATGAAGACTTCCAATATACCTGCCACAGCATTTCTATTCGATAGGTTGTCTTGCAGGTTTTCATTCCAAATTTTCAGATTGGATCGGTAAGCAGCTCCAAGCCATATTCTTTCATAAAAAAGAAACATCCCATTGATGTCTAAATTTGTAGGGGCTCCTTTGACTTCTTTAAATAGGATATTAGGCTTAAAAGCAACTTGATCTGAAAGGGTAAACAAGGCCCCAAAAGTCAGAAAATAATGGAAGTCATGATAAGCCAAAGAAATATCTTCCCGCTCTAAGGCCCTTTTCCCAATCATATTATAAATGCTAAAACCTGCATAAAATTTAGGACTATGGAAAAACAATCCCGTATTCAAGTTGGGAGTAAATAGGTTGACAATTCCATCGGGAATTTCAGAATCATTGAGATCATTGGGATCAAAAAGACTACCATCAATTTTATATTCTGAAAGACCCAAACTAGCTCCCAATCCTAAAAAGCTATTTTCTGCAACTTGGATTCGGTAGGCATAGGTAAGTAGTCCAGAGGAAGTGGTTGCTGGCCCCAATTCATCCCGAAATAATGAAACCCCAAAGCCCATGGTCCCTTCATTGGCACTGATATCTGCGGTAATGGTAAAGGTATTTGGGGAACCTGGAAAACTAACCCATTGGCTTCGATAGGTAGATTGAATATAAGGCTCTCCTTTGTACCCTGCATAACCGGGATTGATATGAAGCCCATTGAAAATATACTGACTAAACTGGGGGAGCTGCTGGGAGAAACATTCACTCCCAGCTAAGCTCCAAACCAGTGAGGCAAAAAATAAGATGACTTTCTTCATTATAATTACTTTTTGATCACCTGTACCCAACCCTTAAAATCCTGCTTCCTCCCCGAAGCATCAGTCACTTCAAGGACATAGAAATAGGTGCCCGCTTGAAGACCTTCTGCAGACCAATTGTTGAGATAATTATTTTGCTCAAAGACCACATCTCCGGCACGATTGATAATTACCAATTTATTCTCAACAAACTTGTTCAAACCGTTTATCTGGAATTCATCATTAAGGCCGTCTGAATTTGGCGTGATGACATTTGGTACCTTAAAGGCTTTTATCTCATCCGTGACGCTAGATTGATTATTACTTGGATCCGTATCTATTCCTTCAGAAAGTACGGAAGCACCATTCGTAATTAATCCCGGATTACCGGCTTTGACCTTAATGCGAATCACAATTTCAGCTCCAGACGGGAAGAAAGGAATTTCCCACGTAAGCACACTGCCTATTACACTCGGATTGATTTCTATCTGAGGATCACTCACCTGAACTGTTTCCTCGCCGATTCTTCCAACTCCGCCAGGCAGTTCGTCTCGGATGACTACATTTCTAGCAGCAGTTTCTCCCAAGTTCTGGATTGTTACTTCATATTCAAATTCATCTCCTTCATAGATTTCACTTACCAAAGTGACTTTCTGAATAGATAGATCCACACGGTCATCTTCCAATTCAATGGTAATTATAGCCTCATCGTAATTCTCTGGCACACCTACTTCACTCAATCGATAAGTCAATTGATAAATTCCGGGTTCGTTAAGACCTGGTATGAGAATTAGGTTTCCTTCCAAATCAAAGCTCACCCCTTGCAAATTGCCACTCTCGATAATTTCAACAAAAACCTCAGTAGGATTAGGGACTTCTCCATCCACCAAATCATTATTGAGGACATTTCCTAAAGTACCAGCAAAACTCAATGGGAATACTCCAAAGTCATCGTCAACAGCTATAATTTCAGTAGGAACAAACTGAGAAGTTGCAGACCCATTTGCTTCTATCAAATCAGTGCCCAAATAGGTTCCTTTGGCAAAAGCTATATTGGTAAAGAAGCCTCTTTGAATGTCCTCTTCAGTAATGGTATAGTTTGTTTCAATAGTGATCGATTCATTGACACTCAATTCATCAATAAACTCCGACAAACCTGTTGCAGGGTCCTCTACTGTAATATTGGTAAGCGTTACATTTCCTTTATTGGTCAAAACCAATTCATAGGAAA
>JABXHZ010000254.1 GCA_013373335.1 Cyclobacteriaceae bacterium
AAAATTGGGATAGTTCTTGGAAGCTTCTATTAGTTTTTGTGCGACTTTCAGGTTTTCATCCCAGTCTGCATTAGTTTCAAAAAGTGCATCGCCAGGAGACCATCGAATACCCCCTTTTAATTTCTCTTTTGGGAATTCTGATTTTTCAAGAAATTGGAAAAAGCCAAAAAGACAGTTTGGGTTTTCAGGAGCTGGAATAAGATAAATGTGGATGTATTCCAATAACACCTCCTTTAAGATCTTATCCCAATCCATTGAATCGTTGCAATGAACCACTAGGGCATCTGCACCATTCTGAAGATGATCTAGAATTTCCTTGTTTGTAAACAGAGGTTCTTTTGGGAAAATTTCCACGGAATTTGCCCATTGTCTAGATCCTAAGGAGGGAATGGCAGATGCTTCATGGAAATCTAGGCAGGTAGTTTGGTATCCAGTATCTGAGGAATCATAGTAAGGCTCCTGCGTGATTTTTCCCCAAACTGTACTCACTAAAGTTTTCTCGAAATCCTTTCCCTTCAAGTCTTTTTCAACTTGATTTTTCCAAGCCGATTTGTCTGAAGAGGAAAAAGGAAAAAAATCTTGATTAATCATTATTAGGTTTTGGGTTTGTATTCTATTGTAATCTTTAGCTATCCAAAATTAATGAAAGAGCCGGGATTGTATGAAAAAGAATTGTTTAATGGAGAAATAGGCTTTCAAGAAAAAGGTTGAATTGGAGCCTTTTTCAAGGAAATCATAATTTTAAGCCGTGGGATTTTAATGTTGTTGACTAGAGTTTTATTGAATCGGCTTTGTAAGTTGTAGAGTAAGGGTTGAAAAATGCATTTCAAATCAATCAAGGATTCCTGAAAGGAGGGGAGTCCAAATTTTCAATTTTTCAAATGGTTTTTGATTTTTTATTTAATTGATTTTTATTCAAATTTGACTCCCTTGTAGAAATCTGACCGATTATAAATTTTCAGAAACCCTTCTAATGAGTTCGGAAGCTAACGCAGTTTGGAATGAGTGTTTACGTGTGATTGAGCAGCACGTTAGCGAGCAGAGCTTTTCTACTTGGTTTAAACCCATTAATCCGGTCAAGTTGGAAGGGACTTCTTTGACGATTCAGGTTCCCAGTCAGTTTTTTTACGAATGGCTGGAGGATAATTACATTCAAGAGCTAAAGCTTGCCATCAAAACAGTCTTGGGACAAAGTGGTAGGTTGGAATACGCCGTTGTTGTGGATCGGGGAAATTCGGCCAATCAACCCTATGTGGTTTCTTATCCACAGGGGAATCATGGTTCTAAAAAATCGAATGCCACCACAACTGCAAATCAGGACCAGAAAAAGAGTCCTTTTCAAATGGAAAGTTTGGGAGACGATATGTTGACCCAAAGCAATCTGAATCCAAATTATACATTCAGTACCTACATTGAGGGAGATTGTAATCGATTGGCTAGATCAGCCGGTTTTGCAGTCGCTACCAAGCCTGGAATTACTTCATTCAACCCTTTAATGGTCTATGGTGGAGTAGGATTGGGAAAGACACATTTGGTCCAAGCGATCGGCAATGAAATCAAAAATGGACCTGAGGATAAATTTGTCTTGTACGTTTCTTCGGAGAAATTCGTCAACCAATTCATGGATTCCATCAAGGATGGAAATGTGAAGAGTTTTACAAATTTCTATATGCAGGTCGATGTGTTGATCATTGACGATATTCAATTTTTGGCAGGGAAAGATCGTACGCAGGAAATGTTCTTCCATATTTTCAACCATCTCCACCAAAACAAAAAGCAAATTATCATGACCTCGGATTGCCCTCCGAGAGATTTGAAAGGCTTGGAAGAGCGCTTGTTATCTCGATTCAAATGGGGATTAACAGCAGATCTTCAAATGCCGGATTTCGAAACGAGGGTGGCGATTATTCGACGGAAAATGCAGTCTGAAGGGATCTTTATTCCTGATGATGTAGTGGAATACCTTGCCTATACGGTAGATACCAATGTGCGGGAATTGGAGGGGATTTTGATTTCTCTGATTGCCCATGCTTCTCTAAATCGGGTAGAAATCGATCTTCAATTGGCCAAAGCGGTCATGAAAAACATCATCAAAGATATTGAGACTGAAGTAGGTATTGACTTTATTCAAAAAACCGTAGCAGAATATTTCGGAATCGAACAAGATGATCTAAAAGCAAAGACGAGAAAAAAGGAAATTGTTATTGCTCGTCAGGTTGCTATGTATTTTTCAAAGGAATTTACCAATCATTCCCTTAAGTCGATTGGGTATCATTTTGGAGGAAGGGATCACTCTACAGTAATCCATGCATTGACCACTGTTAATGATATGATGGATACGGATACAAACTTCAAAAACTCAGTGAATGAGTTGAAAAAGAAGTTTAAAATGCGCTCGTATTAACTATCAATAGAGCTTTTTCTCCATTGTATCTTCAAATTTTTCAAGGAGTTGGATGTATTTGTGGCAAATATTATCCAGAAAATTTCTCTGGGTATCTAGATCATAAATTGGATTATACTGAATCCGATCGATCACCATATCCAGCCATCCTTTTCCATCATCAATCAAATCCGCATGAAAAGCTTCTACGGTCAGATCTCTTGAGCCAGTGAAAGGGCCTTTTCCTTGTTTTTTCAAGTAGGTTTTAATGACTTTTAAAGCAAGCTCGTGAGCTACTTCGAAATTTGCGATGAGTTCGCGGCTATAAGCTTCTGATAGTTCCTTGTTTCGGGATTGCTGAACAAAAAGGCGAAGATCTTCCAGCGCTATTTTATACTGTTCAAAACACTGTTCACAAGATGGTGGAAGAGATTTCATAGGAAGGTACTTTCTTAAAGCTAAAGAATATTTTGATAGGATGCCAAGGAAAAAGAGTAGGCC
>JABXHZ010000146.1 GCA_013373335.1 Cyclobacteriaceae bacterium
ATTTCATTTACCCGAACAGGAGATAATTTACGATTGGAATTTAATATCCCAGCCCCTGGAGCACGGATCAACGGGGTACAGGCAGTAGCTGGAAGCTATGTCTTTGAACTAAGAAAAAAATAATTGAGAATAATGATTCTAATTGGAGGGCCAGTTGGCCCTCTTTTTTTTATCATAATCTAGATTTAAAGCGTTTTTACTTTTTAAATCCACGATTTAGACACCTAAAAGCTGACTTTAATCATATAGGCTTATGGATTTGGTCAGACGCCTTCGAGGAGACTCCCTTTAGATTTGTATAAATGCTCAAGTCTATGGAGATCAAAACACCCTTATCCATTAAGTTTCATCTTCCTGATGAAATTTTGCGAGAATACAGTTGTCCGGTTCTCACTCGGGATTTTTGGCCTGGACAGGAAGAAAGTCTATCGTGCGATCCACTTAGCGGGGATCCCTCTCTGATCACGATTGACCTTATCAAAGTATTGGATTGGCTTCGCCAAGAAGATTTACCAAAATCATTTGAAAAAGAAGTGTGCAATATTCCGGTTTTACTTTACGTGCCTGATTTTTCGACCAATCACTTACTTTTTCACTATGATGGAACTCCGCAATCCGCGCAGTTGATCAGGCACTTCATCAATTTGTTTCAAAATAAAATCAGAAACAGTAAGGCTACGATTATTTCACCCTCATTCATACCTAAATCAAAAATCAAAGAAGAGCAGGAACTCATACAGTTGGTTGCCAAATCAACCCGAGAAACCAGCTTCATCAAATTTAATTTTATACGGATTGGAGATTTTTGGTCTTATGCAGTCAAACATCACTGCACCCTTCTAGTCACTACAAAAAATTACCAAACAGACTTATCCAAAGTACTCTACCATTTTTATAAAAGTAAACTCTGGAGTGATCACCTATCTTTTTACTTATCCATATAAGTCATTCTAAAACCTGATTAATGTCATGTTTATCAGCTAATTATTAGGTAATTTTTGTAAAAAAGAAAGTATGCCCACCACTATACAAACAGAAAAAACGAAATGCTATCATTGCGGTGAAGACTGCGAAAATGACGCATTGAAGGTGGGTGACAAGGTTTTTTGCTGCCAAGGCTGCAAGCTTGTCTATGAAGTCCTTTCAGAAAATGACATGTGTACCTATTATGATTTAGGGGCACATCCTGGCGAAAGCCAAAAGGAAAAAAGCAATCGGAACAATAGGTTTGACTATTTAAAAGACCCGGAAACGGCTGGAAAGCTATTGGATTTCCAAAACGAAACCGAGAGTCATGTCACTTTTTATATACCATTGATTCATTGCGCATCCTGCATTTGGTTACTTGAAAACCTCTATCAAATCCATCCCGGAATCACCTTCAGCCGAGTAGATTTCATCAAGAAAAAGGTTCAGATAAAGTTCCAACATCAAAAAATAAGTCTTCAAGAAGTAGTCAGTTTATTGTCCACAATTGGATATGAACCTAAAATCTCACTTTCCAATCTCGATAAAAAAGCTAAGTCCCATGCAGTAGACAAACGAACTGTCAAGCGTCTGGCGGTTGCTGGTTTTTGCTTTGGGAACATGATGTTATTCAGCGTTCCGGAATATTTCTCAGAGGTTGAATTGATAGCTGAAAATTTTCGTGGACTCTTCAATTACCTGAATGTACTTCTGGCCATTCCAGTTGTAACTTATGCAGCAAGCGATTACTACCTATCAGCTTGGAATTCAGTCAAACAAAGACGGATAAATATGGATGTACCAATCGTACTTGGTATCATCTCCCTTTTTGTTTACAGTCTTTGGGAAATTTTTGCCCATGGAAATGCAGGTTACATGGACAGTTTGGGAGGTTTATTGTTCTTTTTGTTGTTAGGCAAAATCTATCAGCTAAAGACCTTCTCTGCTCTGGAATTTGATCGGGATTACAAATCTTATTTCCCAATTGCTGTCACCAAACTGGTTCAAAATCAGGAAGAAGTTATCCCACTTACCAAATTGGAAGTTGGAGATGTGATTTTGGTCCGAGACGAGGAATTAATTCCTGCCGATTCTCTGCTTTTAAGCGATTCAGCTCAAATCGACTACAGCTTTGTAACAGGAGAAGAAGTACCTGTGCCAAAACGAAAAGGGGAATTGATTTATGCAGGTGGTCGTCAAAAGGGTGATCCAATATTATTAACCATCCAAAAATCCCCATCTCAGGGATATCTGACCGATCTATGGAATAATGAAAGCTTTGAAAAGCCTAAAGACAAACTTTTAGAGCCTCTCTCCAATAAAATTTCAGGAATCTTTACCTGGACAGTATTGAGCATTGCATTTCTTGCTTTTGCTTTTTGGGCCCCTACCAACTTTTCATTTGCCATCAAAGCCCTTGCCTCGGTATTAATCGTAGCATGCCCTTGCGCTCTTGCTATGTCGACCCCATTTACCTTAGGAAATACCCTTAGAATTTTTGGTAGAGGGAAATTTTATTTAAAAAACGCCAGTGTCGTTGAACGCTTAGCCTTGGTGGACACCGTGGTTTTTGATAAAACGGGAACTTTAACTGATCCGGCAAGAGCCCAGATTTCCTACCATGGAGAGGAATTATCTGATGAAACCAAGGCAATTTTAAAGGCGATGGTGTCACGATCCACCCATCCCCTGAGTAACCGAATCAATGGGTGGCTTGGAAATATTTCAGGAAGAAAACTTGAGTCAATTCAAGAAGAAAAGGGCCTAGGAATCAGAGCCAATTACTTGGGACAAGAAATTCGTTTAGGCTCTGCCTCTTTTTGCGGAATAGAGCAACCTATTCATTTACAGGAAGGAAATGTGGTCTATCTGAGTATTTCCGGAGTGGAATTGGGCTACTTCCATATCTTATCTGGTCTTCGAGCGAAAGCTCCTGAGGTTGTAACAGCCCTAGAGCCAAACTATGAACTCCACCTTCTTTCCGGTGATCATGCTCACGAATTGAATTCATTAAAACAGAACTTAGGAAAGGGATTACATTATCATTTTCAACAAAGTCCTTTGGATAAACTGGAATACCTGAAAGAGCTCAATCAAGAAGGGAAAAGGACCCTGATGGTTGGAGATGGTCTTAATGACGCAGGAGCTTTGCAGGAAAGTGAGGTTGGAATTGCGGTTTCCGACAGAGTGAGTCATTTTTCTCCTGCAAGTGACGCTATTCTAGATGCAAGTGCTTTCGATAAAATCCCAAGTTACTTGAGCTTCGCCAAAAAAAGCCGAAACATCATCAAAGCCAGCTTTGCTTTAAGTTTTCTATACAATGTAATCGGGATCAGTTTGGCAGTACAAGGGATTTTAAGCCCTGTGATTTGTGCCATTTTGATGCCGCTTTCCAGTATTTCTGTGGTCGTTTTCACTACCCTATCTACCAATGCTTTGGCTTGGAAGATGGGATTAATTAACTCTACAACCGAAAAATAATATGGAGGTCATCTTTCTCTTGATCGGTGTAAGTCTGGTTCTGGCAGGTAGCTTTTTATTTCTGTTTTTCAAGGCAGTAAAAGGCGGTCAGTTCGAAGATGACTATACCCCTTCCGTACGGATTCTCTTTGATAATCATAAAAAACCAAATAAAAATCAACCAATAAAACCTAAGTCCAATGAATGACGCTACACTGGAAAGGTTCCAATACGACAATAAGATTGTCAAGTATTTCGGAGCCGCTACAATTATCTGGGGCCTAGTAGGTATGCTTGTGGGGGTTATTGCCGCCACCCAGCTATTTTGGCCTGAGGCAAATTTGGGCAATCCTTACACTACTTTTGGTAGGATTCGTCCTCTGCATACCAATGCAGTAATTTTTGCCTTTGTGGGAAATGCGATTTTCGCCGGGGTATACTACTCTATGCCGAGATTGCTAAAAACCCCAATGTGGAATAAATCCCTAAGTTGGTTCCACTTTTGGGGATGGCAATTAATTATTTTGGCTGCAGCCATTACCCTACCCCTTGGTCTAACCACTTCCAAGGAATATGCTGAATTGGAATGGCCAATTGATATTGCCATTGCCTTAGTATGGGTAGCCTTCGGTGCCAATATGATTGGAACCCTGATTAAAAGAAGGGAACGTCATATGTATGTGGCTATCTGGTTTTATTTGGCCTCATTCGTAACGGTAGCAGTTTTGCATATTTTTAACTCTCTTGAACTGCCTGTTTCTTTTACTAAGAGCTATTCTGCCTATGCGGGTGTTCAGGATGCCTTGGTTCAGTGGTGGTATGGACACAATGCGGTTGCATTCTTCCTAACTACTCCATTTTTGGGATTGATGTATTATTTCCTACCAAAAGCTGCAAACCGACCAGTTTATTCCTACAAACTATCCATCGTACACTTTTGGTCCTTGATCTTTATCTACATGTGGGCAGG
>JABXHZ010000358.1 GCA_013373335.1 Cyclobacteriaceae bacterium
CTCCTTCTCTTTTGGAGAAAGACTTGCCATAAATCGCTTGTATTCCTCTTCATCTTCAGGTGTGATTTCAAATCGATCGTAGCTATTGTAGAAATCACGTGTAGCTGGATTTCCTTCTACCACTGTTTGAGGCACATCGTTTCGGTTAAATTCTTTGGTGATATACGTTTCCTCCCGCTCAAATTCCGCTTTATCAGCAGCTTTCTTCTCAGCAGGAGTACGGTTGTCCAGTTTAAACCACTTCACATCCTGAATAGCAATATCCACAGGCTCGGTACCGAAGAACCATCCTCTCCAGAACCAATCCAAATCTACCGCAGAGGCATCTTCCAAGGTTCGGAACAAATCCTCAGGTGTCGGATGCTTAAACATCCATCTTCTTGCATATTCTTTAAATGCAAAATCAAAGAGTTCACGGCCCACCACAGTTTCCCGAAGGATATTCAAGGCAGTTGCTGGCTTGGCATAGGCATTTGGACCGAATTGGATGATATTCTCTGAATTGGTCATGATCGGCTCCAAGAGATGCTTCTCACTTCTCATGTAAGGAACAATCTTATGAGCTGGACCACGACGGGAAGGATAGTTGCGGTCCCATTCCTGCTCAGCCATAAACTGCATAAAGGTATTCAAGCCCTCATCCATCCAAGTCCACTGACGTTCGTCGGAGTTAACGATCATCGGGAAGAAGTTGTGACCCACCTCGTGAATGATCACGGAAATCATACCATATTTCACCGCCTCAGAGTAGGTTCCATCCTTGTCCGGACGGCCGTAGTTAAAGCAGATCATTGGGTATTCCATTCCATTGCTTGCCTCAACCGAGATAGCAGTAGGATATGGGTAATCGAAGGTATGGGCTGAATAGGATTTGATAGTATGTGCAACAACCCGAGTAGAATACTGCTCCCAAAGAGGATTGGCTTCCTTAGCATAGTAAGACATGGCCATTACATCTTTTCCTCCTTGCTTTACTGCCATTGCATCCCAGATGAACTTTCGCGAAGAAGTCCAGGCAAAGTCACGAACATTTTCCGCTTTGAAGATCCAGGTTTTCTTGTCCTTGGATTTTCCTTTTTCCAATTTCTCTGCTTCCGCTTGGGTTCGGATTATGACTGGATTGTCATAAGACTGCTTAGCTCTATTCCATCGCTCCAATTCAGTTGCAGAAAGTACTTCTTCGGGATTTTGAAGAACACCAGTCGCACCGACCATATGGTCAGCTGGCACTGTGATTCGCACTTCATAATTTCCAAAGGTCAAAGCAAATTCCCCTCTTCCGAAGAATTGCTTGTTTTGCCAACCTTCGAAATCAGAATAAACAGCCATTCTCGGGAACCACTCCGCCATGGTATAGAGGTAGTTGCCATCCTCAGGGAAATACTCATAACCAGGTCTTCCGGAGATATAGCTCATTCGATCAGTGATGTTGAAGGACCAATCCACGGAGAAACTAAAGCTCTCTCCTGCCTTCAATGGCTGAGGAAGGTCAATCCGCATCATGGTTTTGTTTACAGCAACGGGAAGAGAATTTCCATAAGTATCCTTTACGTTCAACACCTTGTAGCCGAATTCCTCATTTTCCCAAAGAATACCCTCCAAGGTTCTCAAGGTCATTCGGGAATTGATAGAGCTTTCAGCCACTTTAGGAGCATCGGACTCTGGACCTCGTTGGTTTTCTTCCAATTGTACCCACAGATAAGTCAAAACATCCGGTGAATTATTGATGTATGTGACGGTCTCCGACCCTTTAATCGATTGATTATCATCATTCAATTCTACATCGATAACATAGTTGGCTTGCTGCTGCCAATACATGTGTCCAGGAGCACCGGATGCGGTACGGTAGACATTGGGTGAGCGGAGCATGGTACCCAATTGCTCGAACCGTTCGGCATGGTTTTGTTCCGATCTTCTAGCCTGAGCAAAAGTTTCAATTGAAACAAGTGTCAAGACTACGAGCGCTAATCCTATTTTCCTCATAATCATTTATTTATTACCAAAATTTTGTACCTAACATTAAAGTCAAAGCAATTCCGAAAACACTGGAAGCAATCACCAAGGTCCAATCCCGACGATTGACACCTGCAATGCCAACGAGAATACCTGTGACCGTCAGAAATATCGCAACGACTACTAATTGCCCTACTTCCAGTCCTACATTAAATGCCAATAAAGGCTTCCAAATTACAGCTTCCTTACCCAGCAATTCCCGTAAATAGTTCGAAAACCCGAGTCCATGAATCAGTCCAAAAAACAAAGCCAGCACATAATTGAGCTGAATATTTTTTCCTGCGGACGGTTTCGGCTTTAGAATAGTAAGGAAGGCCGTGATGGCAATGGTAACTGGAATCAAGAACTCAATTATATCGGATCGAACCTGAATTACCTTAAAGGTTGCCAAAGCTAAGGTTAAGGAATGTCCAATAGTAAAGGCAGTGACCAAAATCACAATTTTGCGCCAATCCCTTGGAATATATAAGGCACACAAGGCCAACACAAACAAGATGTGATCGTAACCCTGTATATCTAAAATATGCTGAATTCCGATTCGGAAATAGAGCTCAAATGAATTCATACGTACAGAAATACCTCAATTGAAGTAAATTGCGGCAATTATACAGGTTTATTCCCATAAATAGTACCTCAAATCTTTCAAATGCTACAGATTTACACGTCAATACTCACACTGGGATGGATGGTTTTCAGCCACCCCTTTTACATTTCATTAACCGAAATCAGACAGAACCCCAATTCAAAACGATTGGAGATCGCTACCAAAATCTTTTGGGATGATCTGGAAATTGGATTAGGTAATACCTATGATGAAAAAATTGATTTTTTGAACCCTGAAAATTCTGAAAAATTAGAAGAACTAATTGACCAATACCTCCACCAACATATCCAACTTTGGATAAATGAAAAAGAAATAACCTGGAATTTATTGGGGTATGAAGTCGAGGAAGATGCTGCTTGGTTTTATTTGGAGTCTGCCCCTGTCCAATTTTCAGGCACCTTCAAAGTGAAAAATTCAGTTCTGATGGAAGACTTTTCTACCCAACAAAACATCATCCACATCTATGAGGGGAATAGTAGAAGTCCAAGAAGCTTCTTGTTGACGAAAGGAAATGAGTGGGATGAAATGACTTTAAAATGAAAAAAGCCCGATGAAATTCATCGGGCTTTCTAGTCTTATCGGTCAAAACCTTAAGAAGGGTTTTGAACCATATTTTCGTTTGCGTTCAATTCTGAGATAGGAATCTTGAACTGCCAGTTGTTAGTACCAGCTGGCTCATCAAACTTAGAGTTGATCACAGTAGCCACATGGTTAGCGCCGTTACGATCTAAAGGCAAGTTCAGACGCTTCAAATCATAGAATCTGAATCCTTCACCCCACAACTCAATTCGACGCTGAATCATGATCTCTTCGATCAATGCCTCTCCAGTATTGGAAGACAAGGTATACTCAGGATCACGCTGGGAAGCAAACTCAAACAATACTTGAGCAGCTTGAGCATCATTTCCACCTCTTGCCAAAGCTTCAGCTTCGACCAAATACATTTCAGCAGCTCTCATGTAAGGCACATCACCTACAGAGGAAGCATTTCCCTGAGCTACAAACTTCCGGTTCATGTAGTCACGCTTTGCAAAAGAGCTCAAAGTAACCTCATCGATGAAAGGATCTCTCAAAGCTGGATCAGAAGCATTTGGATCCCACAAACCTTTTCTATAGTCTGAATCAGGGATCATATCATATAGTTTACTGTTGATAGCCTTCGGATTACCCCGAATATTCGTTGAACTGAAGTTCAAAGAAACATAAGCAAAGTAAGAAGCAAAGAAAGTCTGCTGATCATCGATCTGACGGCTTCCCCAAATCCACTCTTGATTATCCACATTGTTAAACCCTTCATAGAGTTGAGTTTCGGACATCAAATCATAGCCTTCTCTCGCCAATTTGGCTTGAGCCGCAGCTACTGCATAGTTTCCTTGAGTCAAGGCAACACGAGCTTTGATACCTCTAGCTACGTTGATGTTGATGTGAGATTTTGCATTTCTGCTTTCATCCAAAAGAGCAATAGCAGCATCCAAATCTGCATTGATTTGAGTATAAACCTCTTCTACAGTATTTCGAGCACCACCTTCAGTGATTGGCTCCAATACAATCGGAACACCCAATTGGCTATTTCCTCCACCTGCATTGTAACGCTGTGCGAACAATTGAACTAGGTTGAAGTGAGCCCATGCACGGTAAGCCAAAGCTTGTCCTTTGATCTCATCTCTCTCAGATTGAGGACCTTCTGCATTGTCGATATTTGCTATAATCATGTTGGCATTACCAATGATCTTATAGTAAAATCTCCAAACGAAGCGTACATCACCACTGTTCTCATTGATATGGTTAAGCCATCTAGACATGGAGATAAACCAACCATTTGCAATGCCAGTCAATACATAATCCTCAGCAAGCGCTTCTCGCATGATCATCACGCCACCTTCACCAGGCTGACCTTGAGAATCATAGCGGATAAACATGGATCTGTGGATTCCATTCAATGCGGTCATCGCATTTTGCGTAGTCGTAAAGACTGCGTTTTCAGATACTGCATCTGTAGGAAGAGTATCCAAATAATCCTCAGCGCAACCAAAACTTAGGATTGCTCCGAGCAAGAATATTTTACTTAGTAATTTCTTCATGGTTTTGGTAGATTACAGTTGGACATTAACACCAAGCGTGAAAGTTCTTGCTGGCGTAAAGGTGTTGGAAGTCGTACCGCTGAACGTACCAGAAACATACATTCCACTTCTAGAAGACAACCAACCTAGGTTTTCACCCGCCAAATAAACCGTAGCACCTCTCATTTTCCATCTATCCAATAAGGTTCTAGGGAAAGTGTAAGAAAGGTTTACAGACCTCAAGTTCAAGTAAGATGCATCTGTCAACCATCTGTCAGATGCCACGTTAGTTTGCGCTGCACCCGTAACGTCCATTTTTGGAACATCGGTAACGTCACCTGGCTGCTGCCATCTATTGAGGATATCTACGTGAGCAGCACCACCATCAGGATCAGCTGCCATCAAACCTGCATAGATTCCATCATAGATATCGCCACCTACTGCAAAGCTCAACAAAACATTCAAAGAGAATCCTTTGTAAGAGAAGGTATTTGACAAACCTCCAAAGAAGTCAGGAATTGCGTTTCCTGCAAAGTGGAAACGTGCATTCTGGAAGTTGGTAGTCAAGGTATCACCATTGACGATTCGATCTCGTGAGTCATCTTCAGAATAGTTTTCGGCTCTGTATAGACCTTCACCTGTTTCAGCGTCAACACCGTACCAATCTCTCAACCAGAAATCATAAATAGAACGTCCTACCACATACTTCTTGGTACCTACGATTTGCTCATCGAATGGCAATTCCTTGAATTCGTTTTTGAAAGTAGACATGTTCAAGTTAGCATTCCATCTGAAATCACCTGAACGAACAACATCACCTCCAATATTGAATTCAATACCAGCATTAGACATGGTACCGATATTTTGGAATCTAGAATTCAAACCTGTTGTCAAAGACAAAGGAACTTCAAAAAGCAAGTTGCTTGACTCTCTGTTGAAGTACTCAATTGTACCGGAGAATCTGTTGCCAAAAGCAAAGTCCAAACCTATGTCATAGGTATTGTTGGATTCCCACTGCAAGTCCAAAGCAGAAAGGGAAGCCTGCAAAATACCTGGCTCAGAGGCGTTGTTGAAGCCCAAGTCATACAATGCTTGCCAAGGATAGAATCCTCCAACCGCATTGTTACCCACTTCACCATAAGAAGCTCTCAATTTCAACAACTGGAAGAAATTAGAATTGAAGAAATCTTCCTGATCAATGGTCCAAGCTGCACCTACGGAGAAGAAAGTACCCCATCTTACATCTTGGTAGAATCGGGAAGACCCGTCAGTTCTCCAAGAAGCAGAGAATGAATACTTGTCGTCATATACATAGTTTACTCGAGACAAATAAGACTCGATTCGGTCTCTGTCCAAACGACCGGTTGCAGAGTTAATCGTAACAAAGTTGTCAGGCTCAATATTACCAGCCAAGATTTGATCCTGCTTGGAAATAAACTGACGGTTTACTTGGTAATCATAGTTCTCATGACCTGCCAAAACTTCCACGAAGTGCTTCTCATTGAAAGTGTTAGAGTAGGTCAAAAGTTGGTTAAATGTCAAGGAATTGATTCGGATATTCTCTCTACGAGTCCGTCCTGCTGGAGCACCATCACCTACGATTGTGTTATCGTATCCAATATTCAACAAGGAGGTGATATCGGTAGCGATGTTGGTTCTGAAGGTGAAATTCTTCAAGAATTTAGCTTCAACATAAGCACGGGAAGAAATCACATCTCTATCAAATCGATCGATATTCAACAAAGTCTCCTGAACTACGTGACGACCTGGATAAGCACCTGCACCTCTACGTGGCAAACCTAATTCCTCCAAATCACCCAAGTCAAAGATTCTATTACCAAACTCATCCAGGATGAATCCACCAGTCTGCATATTTTGAGCATATACTGGGTAAATAGGCCCCATGGATCGTGCAGTAAAGAATGGGTTTACAAAGCTGCTGCTTCCTCCATCTCTTGCATTGTTTCCTTCACTCATGGTAGCAGAAAGGTTAATACCTGTCTTCAACCAATCAGTTGCTTGCGTATTAACGTTCAATCGACCAGTGAATCGCTCAATATCAGATTGAATGATAAATCCTTTCTCGTTCAAATAGTTGAAAGAGGTGTAGAAATCTGTTTTACCTGCACCACCTGAATAGGTCAAGTTGTATTCCTTTCGGTCACCCATTCTTTGTAGCTCATCAAACCAATTTAAACCTTGGAAATTGTTGACTGCATTTGGATTCAATCTGCCATCCAATCCTACAATCTGATCATTCGGTACATTGTACACATTATAACCTAGGATATCGATCAAATTATTTGAAGCAAATGCAGCTGCTTCAGTTGGAGTTGCTCCATTTCCGACTTGAGAGTTTTTCAAGGATTCCCAAACCAAAGGATAATATTGATCTGCATTTACTCGGTCGTACTCAGGAAGTGCTCGACCGGAAACACCCTGCTGCAATCGTAAATTGAAAGAAGGCTTGTTTTTGTTACCTGTCTTTGTGGTAATCATTACCACACCATTTGCTGCGCGTGAACCATAAAGAGCTGCAGAAGAAGCATCTTTCAGGATAGTCATATCCGCAATATCCTCAGGGTTCAAGTTGGAAAGATCTCCATCATAAGGAACACCATCCACTACATATAAAGGAGAGGAAGAGGAGTTTACAGATCCGATACCTCGGATTCGCACGGCAGGAGTAGAACCTGGCTGACCAGAAGCTGAAGTAGTAATAACCCCAGGTGCTTGTCCTTCAATCGCATTTACTACGTTGTTGATAGGACGATTGGCGATCTGATCACCTTTAAGAGCAACAGCTGAACCGGTGAAATTACCTTTATCAACCGTACCACCATATGCCGTGATGATGATTTCCTCCAAATTTTGGGAGTCTTCCTGCATCACAACATTAATTTCAGCGCGGTTCCCGATAAGTTCTTCCACACTGCGATAGCCGATGTAACTAAATACCAAAGTTGTTGCACCTTCTGGCACCAACAAGGTGTAGTTTCCATCTAAGTCGGTAACGACCCCGATGGTCGTTCCCTTTACAAGGACATTGACACCGATCAACCCATCTGGTTCATTCGGTGCTGTCACTCTACCTGTGATGGTTCTGTTTTGTGCCATGACAGAGATACCTGTCAAAAACAGCAATACAAAACCTAGTAAAATTTTCTTCATAGGTTTAGCTTTAAATAGATGATTTGTTTTTCGTTAGTATAAATCACGATCTAAAATTCAAAAAGAGCAAATTTTGCATAAAGGAGTATTTTTAACAGAATTCAAAATATTATTCTGTAAAATCGAGTTTTATAAAATTATGGCCTGTCAAATTACTGTCCGAACACTGTCCGAAGGCTCACCTACACTCACTTTTTGCCTTTATTAACATTTTTTCAATACAAAATTTTGGGAAAAATAAATTCCTCTAATTTTTATTCTACTTCTAGGAAAAATCCAATAAATAGATTTATGATTTTTAATTGTTCAAAAAAGATTTTTATTCTGATAAAGCTTAACTTTTTCCTATTTTAAAAAATAAAATTCTGAGGCTGTCCGATTTTGAAAATTTATAATTCAAAACTTTTTGATTTCTTTCGAGAAATAATCGAAATTAAATTTTTATCAGTTTTTTTAATAAAAGGATAAAAATTGCTTTGATAGGCTCATTTTTTTAGTAAAATCTCAATTTTTGGCAGCCAAACCCCATTTTCATGTTTAAGCAGAAAGAAGCTTTTAACCCAAAAATTTGCCACTAATCCCTGCTCTTGGACCCTGTTGAGAACTGCTTCGAATTGATGCTTTTTCACATCCCGAAAAGCAACGGTCATATGAGGATGAAAACTCAAATCGCTCAATTCATCTTTCAGGTGGAGATTCCGTTTACAAAATATCCGCAGGGCTTTCTGCATCTGGAACAGATCTTCTCCGGCATGGATATCCAAAAAAATAACACGCCTCCGAAATTGATCCGTACCCTTCACCTGAAGCTGAAATGGTGAATAATCTTCGGCAAAGGAATTTAAAAAACCCACCAATTTCTCTTCTTTCAACTCATTGTATAAAAAGGGCATCCTTAGCGTTACATGAGGCGGGGATTTAAGAGCGTATTTGACCCCAAACTCTTCCCTGATTTTGAGCTTCAGTTCATGAACTTGCTGCAAGAAATCTGGAGGGGGCAAGATCGCAATAAAATATTTTTGCAATTGAGTCATCTGATCAATCGTCCAGTTAGCCACTGTTTAGGGCAAAATCGTAAAAACTATTTAATAAACTCAATCATTATTTTAAATTAAGACTCTCAAACAAAAACTCGCTATGAAATTTTTCCCAAAAATTATGATTGGTTTGGATTTGACAGAGATGGATGACATCCTGATCGAAAAAACCAAAGTATTCTTGAAGTTTTTAGGAGTTGAAAAATGCTATTTTGTCCATGTATCTCGAAATTTGGCTATTCCAGATGAGATCCTACAAGAATATCCGAATCTCTTGGCTCCGGGGGATGAGTCCATTGAAGCCATTATTGAGAAAAAAATCAAAAACCACGGTTTTCCTGAAAACATCGAAATTGAGATATTCGCTGAAGAAGGTGAGCATCCTTTGGAAACTTTCCTTCGTTGGGCCCGAATCAAGAATGTCGATCTGATCATTATGGGTCGAAAAGAAACCTTAGTAGGAAATGGGGTGCTCGCCAATGGCGTAGCTAAAAAAGCACCTTGCTCTGTGATGCTTCTTCAAGAACGTAGACCTCCTGGAATTCCTGAGCGAATCATGATCCCAACCGACTTCTCGAATCACAATCATATGCTTTATGATTTTGGAGAGCGGATAGCTGACGAATTAAAGGCTCAATTGATTCCCATTCATTGGTATGAGGTACCTTCTGGCTATTCCAAAACAGGAAAATCTTACGAGGAGTTTGCGGATATCATGCTGAAAAATGCTGAGAAGGACTACGAAAAGTTTGTATCAAAACACAACCACCCGGAGCTCAAATGTGAGTTTGTCTTAGACAATGGAGGAAACCCTGGGGAGCAAATTATGGATATAGCACACCAAATGGATGTGGATATGATCATAATCGGTTCTAGAGGCCGCTCTAAATCAGCTGCAGTCTTGCTTGGAAGTACAGCAGAGAAATTAATTCATGCAAATAATTCCTTGCCGATGATTATTTTCAAAAAGAAGGGAGAAACCATGGGATTCTTCGAAGCCTTGCTTCGCATTTAATCCACACGCTCTAGAAAAAAACACACCTGATCCCCTTTGCCCTCCAAATTATATTGGAGGGCTTTTTTATTAAATCCTTTTAAATCTTCTTTTGAAAAAAGAGTCGCTAGGTCTTGTTCGGACAAACTCAACCCATTTTCATAGAGCTTTGAGCCCCAGAACTGGAAACCAGTTGAATCAAAAAAAACTTCCTTGAGCCGAAAACCACTGTTTGAAACCAAGGCCTTAAATCCATCCAAACTTGGAATAATCAGATGACGGGGTGCATCTAATTGGACCCAATTCGTTCCAAATTCTTTCCAAGCTTCACAGTTAGCCAAAGGAGTGCGAATCAGCATCTTTCCGCCAGAATTAAGGGAATCATAGCCTTGCTGCAAAAGTCTCCCGGGATCTTCCAAATGCTCAAAAGAATGATGCATCATGATCACATCAAACTTTTGATCCACATCTTCCAACCTACTTTTTATGAGTTTAAAGCCAGGGGCTAGGGCTGAACTTTGGGATAAAAATGGGTCGATTCCGGTCAAATTGGTGAAGCCACCAGCATATAACTCATAAAGTAGTTGGCCGTTTCCACAGCCCACATCTGCAATAGCATCTCCGAAACTTGGGTGAATACGCTTTAGCCAGTAGCCATAAGAAGGCTTGACCCTTGAAATTCCAAAATCTAAAAACATCCGCATCCGGAGCCTTTTGAGAAAAAGCTTCAAAGTATTGGATTGAACTAAAGGAAGGAAAGAATAATAACCCGTAGCAGGATAATAAGGACTCAAGTCCTTGGGTACTTTCTTAATCTGCAGGGAATGACAGGAAAGACATTCTTGGTAAATAAATGCTTCTCCCAGGCCAAGCATTTTTTCATGAGCAGTGAATTCACAAAGGCTTTCTCCTCCACAGAATTTACAGGAGTTCATGGATCAATAGGCATTTTCACGGTTGAAGAGCAACTCATGAACTGTCTTGACCATAATCCCCATATCCAGCAAAAAAGACCAGTTATTGATATAAAAAGAATCCAATCGAACTCGAGACCGGATTTGATGGGAATTTTCGATTTCTCCCCGAAATCCTCTCACCTGTGCCAAACCGGTAATTCCAGGCCGGATTTTATGTCGGGAATTATATCGATCGATTTGTTTTTTGAAGGTTTGGTTCATGGGAATCGTATGTGGGCGAGGCCCAACAATGGACATATCCCCCAATAACACATTGAGGAATTGAGGCATCTCATCCAGAGAGGTTGTTCGAAGGAAGGATCCAATGCGCGTCACACGCGGATCTCCCTTTACTGCCTGAACGGTATCCGCATAATCATTGGGAGTCATGGATCTAAACTTCAAACAGTTAAAGACCCGATTGTTAACTCCATTTCTTTTCTGGATAAAAAAGATCGGCCCTTTGGATTCGAATTTGATTAAGAGCCCTACCAAAGGAATAAGCCAGGAAAGAATAAATACGGTTACCAAACTGGCAAAAACAATATCAAACGCACGCTTGGCAAAGCTGTTGAAGGCATTATCCAGCGGAATTTCATTGACATTGATTACAAAGAAATCTCCGTATCGGGAGAAAGAAAGATTCTTCTCCAACTGCAAGGATCCCCCAGGGATCATTTTTACTTTGATATAATGCTCATCCGCGAAATCAATCACCTTTCGAACCAATCCCGGCTCAAGCTGCTCATGAATATAGATAAGATCCAAATCCAACTGAGGTGCCTGTTCAAAAAAATCATGAATATCTCCCCGCGTTTGTTTGCAATCAGAAAGATTATCGAAATAGCCTAAGAAGTTGATTCCAAAATCCTTTCGAATACGAAACACATCGGCCAATTTTGGACTGGTACCCCCTTTTCCAACAATCACCGCATTTCGGTAATTCTTGCCCTTAGACCGATAGGAACGTAGCATCATATGGACGCCAACTCGGTAGCTTCCCATCAGAATAAACATTCCCAATCCTAGAGCTAAAACAGGAAATACCTGAAGATTAGGCGTATTAAATGGAATCCATAATATGGCCGTTGCACCAACAAACCACAAAACAGTTCCCAATACATGACGAAGGGTTTGACTGTACTCGTCTGTTCTACCGATTTTGTAATCCTTTCGAAGGAGAACTATAAAAATCCATAAGACCGAAAGTGGCAGAAGCGCCTCAAAGCCTACTCCTGAGAAAATTCCAAATTCCTGTAATAGAAGATTGCATGCCAACAAAGCAACCCATGAAGCAATAATATCACCGACCGTAAAAAGCCAAGGAAAATATTTATCAAATCTGCGCTTCATAAAAATTCGATCAAACAATCCGTTCGTTTCAAAAATCAGGCTAAGCTATTCATTTAAAGGCTTATCTCGATTTCAAATCCAAAATTAAGAAAAGAATCGTCAAGCATGCTTACTTTTGACACTAAATTCTGAATCACTGGTATTTTTGGCAATGACGAGTTTTCTCTCCAAAATTTTCGCATCCTCTGACGACCCGGACTCCCTAGGTGCAAGTTTCCGTAAAAAAAGACTGGCTTACTTCGAGTCCTTATTTTTTAGAAATTTCGATCCGCAAAAGCCAATCCGGATTTTGGATGTAGGAGGCACAGCCTATTTTTGGGAGTCAAGCAAACTCATTGACTTTCCAACCATTGAAATCACACTACTCAATCTTCATTTGGAAGAAAGTCAACGACCGAACGTTATCGCAGCAAAAGGAGATGCTACCTCCATGCCTGAATTCAGTGCTAAGGAATTCGATCTCGTGTTTTCCAACTCCGTAATCGAGCATTTATACACTTGGGAAAATCAATTGAAAATGGCTCAGGAAATTCAACGGGTAGGAAAAAAGTATTACGTCCAAACACCTAACCGATATTTTCCTATTGAAGCGCATTATGCGCTGCCCTTCGCTCAATATTGGCCCAAAAACATACTTTTTCAAACCTTGACAAAAACCCCATTCAGCCGTTTTCAAAAGTGGGATTCAAAAGCTGCTAAGCAATATATTGAGGAAATCAGGCTTTTGGATGAAAAGGAAATGAAACGCTTATTTCCAGAGGGTAAGGTCTATAAAGAAAAATTGGGAGGGATGACAAAATCCATCACCCTCCACAATTTGGATTAATTTGCGAATTCAGCCTTATGGCTTAAAATCTCACTATTGATACCATCCCAAAGGATTTTTCTGGCTGCTAAAGCTTCTCTTGCTGCTACGGTAGCTTCTTCTAAATGAGTCTCGGACTCCAAAAGCATTCCTACCATTCTCCATGCTAAAGGCCCATGCTCCTCCTCGTCTAAATGGATATGGCAGTCAAAATAATAGGCCAAAGTTTTAAGCTCTTCTGGTTGATCCTTAACCAGCTCATCCACTAGTTTTCTGAACAAATCCGGAATCAAGTCCTCTCGACCCAAAGTAAAAGAAGAAGCAATTTCATGTGATTCCCCGAAAAGGGCTGTCTGATAATTCACCCGTAGAAATTTCCGGACAAAATCTGGAAGATTGCATAGGTTCATGGCCTCTTCTAAACTATATCCAGAAGAAAGCAATTTGATCAATCGATTGATTGGTTCTAAAGAAGCACCTGCTTCCTGCATGGCACGTAGATATAATTCAAAATGACTGCAATATCCTCCGAGTCCATCCTCATCACTTTCTTCTGCCAAAACAATATCATTTATTAATCTTGCTACCATCGGGTCTGAGGCAGGCAACCAAGGAAGTGACATCCCGGTCAAGCGAAGCTGAAGGGCTTTCAATAAGCTCATAAAATCCCAAACGGCGAAAACGTGGTATTCCATAAAAATCCGAAAATCCTCCAGAGTTTCTAGATTTTGATAAAGAGGATGGTTCAATAATTCATCCCGTTCCTTCTTAACCGAAGAAATCAAGCTATCTAATAACTGGTCCATTTTTGTGAAATTTTTTACGGGAACAGCAGATTCAACCTCTTTGTTGGAAATTACCTATTGAAAAAAATAATGAGTGATATTTTTTAGTGATCAGCAAATTGAAGGCGAACCAAATTGGAATAAAAGCCATCTTCTTTTTCTGCCAATTCGTAATGACTGCCTTCCTCTACTATCCTCCCTTCACTCAGGACATATATTCGATCTACCTTTCGAATCGTAGCCAATCTGTGGGCAATAATGATGGTTGTCCGACCCTTCATCAATTCATCCAAGGCCTCTTGAACCAAGGCCTCAGACTCGGCATCCAAGGAGGAAGTAGCTTCATCTAAGACGAGCAGACTTGGGTCTTTTAGAATCGCTCGCGCAATGGCAACGCGCTGCCGCTGACCCCCCGAAAGCTTCACTCCCCGCTCCCCAACCAAGGTGTCCAATCCTTCTGGAAATTGAGAAATGAATTGCCATGCATTAGCTTTTTTAGCCGCTTCAATTATTTCCTCTTCAGATGCGTGGGGCTTTGCATAGGCAATATTTTCCCGGATACTTCCTCCAAACAATAAAACCTCCTGCGGAACTATTCCTATATGTTTTCGAAGTTCTTCCAAATCCCAATCTGAAAGAGATAGGCCATTCACCAAAATTTCTCCCTTTTGAACATCATAGAATCGAAGCAACAATTGAATTATTGTAGATTTTCCGGCTCCGGAATGCCCCACAAGGGCCACTTTTTCTCCGGGTTTTATCGCAAGGGATAGTGATTTGAGAACTTCCACTTCAGGGCGGGTAGGATAATGGAAACTCACGCTTGAAAAAACAATATTTCCCAACCCCTCTGATACAGTTCTACCCGTGGACTCTTCCTCTTTTTCTTCCAAAATCTCCAAAACCCGCTCCGAACTTCCTATCGCTTTTTGGATTTGGCTGTAAATATCTCCCAAACCTGCAATAGACCCCCCGATGAAGGTGGTATAGAGAACAAAGGAAACCAACTCTCCAACACTCATTTCTCCCGAGGAAACCAAGCTTGCCCCATACCACATTACTGCAACAATTCCTCCGAAAAGAGCAAAAATGATAAATGAAATAAATCCGCCTCGATACTTTGCAGTTCGCAAAGCCACTTTCACCACATTTTGCAAACCGCTGGAATATCGGGAGGACTCGTACTTTTCTCCCACAAAAGACTTGACCGTCGTAATGGATTGCAGTGTTTCTTCTACAATGACATTGGCATTGGCTAGTTCATCTTGGGTTTTCTTACTCAATTGACGGATAAATCGACCAAAAACCATGGCCAAAAGAACCAAAATAGGAAAGGTTCCTAACATGAAAAGAGTCAACTTGGGAGTGGTAAAAACCAAAAAGCCTATTCCAGCTAGTAGCGTAACCACCTGCCTGAACAATTCAGCCAAAGTCACCGAAAAAGCATCTTGCAATAAACTCACATCTGAGGTAATTCTAGAAATAAGCTCTCCGGTTCTTCGCTTATCAAAAAATGTCATCGGCAGATGCAGCATACGATCATAAAGCGCCATTCGGATATCCCGCATGGATCGTTCAGAGACCTGAGCAAAAAGCCAAACCCGAAAAAAGGAAAAAACACTCTGCACTGCTAAAATCCCGATCAGAATCATGGCAATGGAATTGATGTCATTGACTATCCATTCCGAGCCCTGAGCAGTATCAATTAATTTTCCGGCAACGTAAGGGAAGGTGAGAAGCGTAAGAGATGAAAAAAGCAAAAAGACTAAACCCAGGAAAAAGAACCTTTTATATGGAAGCATAAAGCGAAAAATCCCACTCAGTTTTTGGAAGTTCTTTTTATTCAATTTTCGCTTCTCGTGCTCTTCCAGTGCTCCTCCGCGTTTCTTTGCCATTACTTTGGATTAATCTAGCGGCAAAAATAGCCTTTTAAATTTAAAATCGGGACCATTTGGAAGAAGAGCATGAAGACAAAATCAATCAGCCATCAACCGGGCGGCTAATTGTTCACCCAATGCGCTTGCATGTTTAAAACCATGCCCTGAACAAGCCGAAACCAACACGACGCGATCCATTTCAGGGTGTGTTTTGACAACAAATTTTGCGTCTTCAGTAACTGTGTAAAAACAAACCTGACTGCGCTCAACTTCAGGGAGTAACCCGTGAAATTTACCCTCTATTTTTTCCTTCAAAAATCGTTGCTGCTCCTCTTTACTAACAGTCCTATCCAAAAATTCTGGATGCGGAACTTCCTCAAATTGCTCAGTAGAAACTTTGACGGTTTCCCCGTCCAAACTTGGAAAACCATACAAAAAATCAGTTGGCTCCGAACCATAGCCCCACATAAATACCGATTGAATGGATTCCATCGGGCTTCCTTTTTCAAGTTTTACCCAATGTAGAACTTGGCGACAGATTTTAAATTTTGGCTTCTCATTTTCTTTCAAAAAATCCTTCACCCAACCTCCTGCAGAAATCAGGACTTTTTTTGCCCGGATGGTCTCCTCACGAAGCCGGATATCTATCCATTCTTCCCCCTGTTGAATGGATTCTACTGGCTGATAAACCCGGATCTTAGCCCCGTTTTTAACAGCCAGGTCCAATTGGGTTTGGATAATTTTTTCGGGAAAAGCATACCCAGCCGTTGGTTCAAAATAAGCTCTTGCTTTCTCTCCAGTTTGAAAGACAGGAAATTTTTGCTCTAACTCTTTTTGGTTCAAAATCTCATGAGGTACGGATTCCAGCTTCGCATAGGTACACGTTTTATCAAAAAAACTGGATCCCCCATATTTAACCCAAGGCTGATCTCCGGATTCAATCAAAATTCCCCCGACTTGTCGAAAAAGCTCTTCTTGGCCGAGTTCCTCCAATTCCCTCCAAATTTGTTGGGATCGCCTTGCATACTGCACATATTCCTGCCCTTCGCCTACAGCCAATCGTGTTATTCGGGTTTCCCCATGAGAAGAACCCATGGAATGAGGAGGATCAAATCGATCAATCCCCAGAACCTTTGCCCCACTTTTTGACAAAAAATAAAGTGCTGCAGA
>JABXHZ010000371.1 GCA_013373335.1 Cyclobacteriaceae bacterium
CTTCTGTTCCGAAATAGAGTTCACTTTGCGTCTGAAAAGTATTTCCAATAACCAAATCGGGATATCCATCTCGGTTAAGGTCTCTGGCTTTGATTACCCGTGCATAGAATTTTGCATTATTAAAGACTTTGTTCGTGATTTCCAGAAATTGTTTTTCTGGTCCTTGATTTAAGAATACTCGACTTGATTCTGGTTCACCGGGTTCGGAATAATTGCCTCCATTGGCAAAAATCAGATCCATGAGTCCGTCTTTATTCAAGTCTGAAACTTCAACTCGATTGGTCCATTCGGCGGTTTTGGGGATGTAAATAGCAGTTTGATCTTCCCAGAGATAAGTTTCTGATTCTTGCGATTGAGAGGTTTCAGGAGCCACCTGACAGGAAAAAATCAAAAATAGGATGGAGAAAAGTAATGGATGAAATTTCAAAAATTGAGGATTCATTCAAGTTTAGATTTTTGAACTTTAATAATAAGTCCTTGTAATACAGTAAGGTAAGATACAAAATTGTTATCTTTAAATAAGTCAATTTTACTCTTATGTATATCCTTTTACAATCCGAGACTACACTTTTTTTAGGTCGGTTTCATTCATTATCAGTTCATTTACCTATTGGTTTTCTTCTCCTAGCTGCGATTCTTTTTTTGTTGTCCTATTCAAAAAGGTTTCGATTTCTTCTTAATGCATTACCGCTTACGCTTTTTCTTGGAACTATTTCAGCTATTGCATCAGTCATCTTGGGTTTCTTTTTAGCAGAAGAAGGGGGTTATCCTTCGGATAATCTTTTTTGGCATCGTGTGATGGGAATATCAGTAGCTGTACTTTCGATAAGTGCTGTTCTGCTTATGCTTGGATATTTCAATAGAAATGTGAAAGGTGTTCCTTTCAAATCAAGGCTGAAAATTGACCGAATGGAACGATCAATTCTTGATCGAAAATCATTCTTTGGAATGCTAATTAGCGGTATTGTGATTAGTTTATCTATTACAGGTCATCTAGGGGGAAGCTTGACTCATGGAGAAAATTACCTGTACACCTACGCCCCCGAATTTATTCAAGATCTTTTTTTGAGCTCAAATAATGAGCAGGATTCTTTGGCCTTTCCTACCGATTCTGATTCTACGCTAATTTTCAAGCATATTTTAGGGCCCACGATTCAACAAAAATGTGCGAATTGCCATAATTCCAATTCTCCGAAGGGAGGATTAATGGTTAATTCTCTCGAGGATTTAATTGCAGGTGGTGATTCCGGACCTGCTTTGGAAAAAGGAGCTCCCAGTTCAAGTGAGCTATTTAAAAGGGTTACTCTAGACCCAAAAAGTAAAAAGTTTATGCCGCCCAAAGGAGCTGGACTTTCCTATGGTGAAATCACACTTTTAAATTTTTGGATAAAAAATGGGATGTCTCCCGAGCTCGCCATTACGGATGAGAGTATTCCGGAAGAGATTCAGTCATTTTTGGAAAATAATTATGGATTGTCAACCAAAAGGAAGGCTCATTATGAAAAACTTCAAGTTGCAAAACTTCCTGATGAAGATCTAAGGATGTTAAAGGAGAAAGGTTTTCGGATCTCCACTCTGTCTGAAGAAAACAATTTTCTTGACGTAGTTGGGAATGGAGAGCTGACAAAGGAAAATTTTCAAGCATTGGAGGCAGCTAAAGAACAAATCACTTGGCTGGATTTAGGAGGGGTTGGAGTGAAAGATTCTTGGTTGGAAGTCATCAGTGGTTTTCCTAACCTGACCAGGTTGATGTTGGATAATAATGAAATCACCGATAAAGGAACTTCCCACCTTTCTAAATTGGAAAATCTTGAGTCAATCAACCTCTACAATACCTTGGTGGGAGATTCTACCTTGATTCTACTTTCTCAAATAAAAAGTCTGAAGCGAATCTATCTTTGGAACACAAAAGTATCGAAACAGATAATTGAAAAAGTTCAAGAAGATTACCCCAGCCTAATAATCGATCAGGGAATGCTTTTCGAGAAAATTGAGCAAGAAAACTTATCTAAAAAGTAAAAAGCCTCCTTAGAGTTCTTGAATCTTTCAGGAGTAAATTCCTGCTTTATTTTTCTCTTATTAATAAAAAGGCAAAGTGCCTACAATGAAAAGAACCAGCATAATTGATTTGGGGTAAAAGGGTGGGTTTTTGAAAAATTATTTCGAAATTCCGACACCATTTAAAACAAACATATTATAAAGTGATGAATAAAAGTTTTTTACTCGTTTTTTCATTTCTTGTTATTAGCCTAACAGGATTTTCACAAATAGCCCCTACAACCGAGAATAGCATTTTCATGCAAGGTGTGAAAGGATGTTATTCAGATTACTATATAGAGTTCTACAATCGAGGTGCGCATATAGCGACAGATGGAGAGTATGAAGTAGTTATTTCCATTATCAACAGTAACAATTCTCAAAGCGAATGCTATATGGGAAAGGCTACGGTCCAAAATGGAAAATTAACAACACCAGTTTTCATCCAAAAAACAGATGGCTCTTATATGCCATTGAATCGAATGATTAAGGCTCTTGATCAAAATTGGCTAGATAGTCAGGATATGGATAGCATCAGTGAAGTTTCTGATGGAATGACAGCACTCTTTTATACACAAGAGAAATATTGGGTCAGGTTATTCTTCCCTTCTTTGATTAATAGTAAGTCAGTAAGTAATAAGAAAGCTCCCCCTGCAAAAGAACTTTTGAAGTCAGGGAATTAAAATCCTATAGTGTGAGAAGCTTTTTCCTACTGAAAAGGCCAAACTTTCAATCCCGCCTTAGTCTAAACTTTGGGGGGATTTTTTCTGCCAAAATTTCCTGATAGATATAATTCTGGTTAGTTTTTCAGTCATTCTGACCGAAAAATAGCTTTGGAGGTGGATTTGCTGAATAGATTAATGAGAATCAAAACAGCAACTAAACCACTAGCGATACATGGATTTCAAGCAATTTACTATCAAATCTCAGGAGGCGATCCAAAAAGCCGTTGAGTTGGCGATGGGTGCGGGACAACCGACCATCGAGCCTGCTCATTTGCTAAAAGGGATCTTTGCTGAGGATGAAAATGTCACCGATTTTGTCTTCAAAAAATTAGGTGCCAATAAGCAACTGATTTCCCAAAAACTCGATGAGCAATTGGGAAAACTCCCTAAAGTGAGCGGAGAAAATCAGCAGCCTTACCTTTCAAGTGCTGCCAATCAAGCTTTGACCAAAGCAAAAGATTTTCTCAAGACCTTCGGGGATGAATTTGTCGCCATTGAGCATTTGCTCTTGGGGATTTTAGCTGGAGCCGATGCCACTGCCCAGTTATTGAAAGATCAAGGGATCGCTGAAAAGCCCTTGATTGAAGCGATCAAAGAATTAAGAAAAGGAACTAAAGTGACTGACCCTAACGCAGAAAGCAAGTACAGGGCTTTGGAAAAGTATTCCAAAAACCTAAATGAGTTGGCCAAGAAGGGTAAAATTGACCCTGTAATTGGTCGGGATGAAGAGATTAGACGCGTATTGCAAATTTTAGCAAGACGTACCAAAAATAACCCTATCCTATTAGGTGAGCCTGGGGTAGGGAAAACAGCTATTGTAGAAGGATTGGCTCAGCGGATTGTTTCCGGTGATGTTCCGGAAAATTTGAAAAGTAAAACATTGATCTCTTTGGACATGGGCTTACTCGTAGCGGGTGCCAAGTACAAGGGAGAGTTTGAGGAGCGACTTAAAGCCGTAATCAAGGAAGTGACCGATTCAGAAGGAGAGATCATACTCTTCATTGATGAGATTCATACCCTGATCGGAGCAGGAGGTGGCGGTGAAGGTGCTATGGATGCTGCCAACTTGCTGAAGCCTGCTTTGGCGAGAGGTGAATTGCATGCCATTGGTGCAACCACCCTCAAAGAATACCAAAAATATATTGAAAAGGATAAGGCGTTGGAGCGACGATTCCAGGCGGTAATCGTGGATGAGCCTGATGCAGCAGATGCAATTTCCATCCTTCGAGGAATCAAAGATAAATACGAATTACATCACGGAGTTCGGATCAAAGATGATGCTGTAATAGCAGCTGTAGAATTGTCACAGCGCTATATCACAGATCGGTTTTTACCGGATAAGGCCATTGACTTGATGGATGAGGCAGCTGCCAAACTGAGAATGGAGATCGATTCTTTACCTCAAGAATTGGATGAGTTGAACCGTCGAATCATGCAATTGGAAATTGAACGTGAGGCGATCCGGAGAGAAAAGAACAAGGATAAAGAAGCTTCCTTAAGCAAGGAGATTGCTGAGCTTTCCGAAAAGCGTCAGTCTGTAAAGGCGAAGTGGGAAAGCGAAAAAGCTGTCATCATGGGAATTCAGCGAGAAAAAGAGAACATTGATAAGTTCAAGCTGGAAGCCGAGCAAGCTGAGCGTGCTGGTGACTTCGGAAAAGTTGCGGAAATCCGATACGGAAAGATTGTGGAGTCTGAAAAGAAACTTGAATCCTTCCAAAAGCAACTTAATGAGATGCAACAAGGATCTCCTTTGTTAAAAGAAGAAGTGGATGCTGAGGATATCGCAGCTGTCGTTTCTAAATGGACAGGGATTCCGGTAAGCAAGATGATCCAGTCCGAACGGGAAAAATTACTCCATTTGGAAGATGAATTGGGTCGACGAGTAGCAGGCCAGAAGGAAGCTATTGCGGCCCTTTCTGATGCTGTCCGCCGAAGCCGAGCAGGATTGCAGGATCCAAGACGTCCGATCGGTAGCTTCATCTTTATGGGTACTACTGGGGTCGGTAAAACCGAACTAGCAAAAGCTCTGGCTGAGTATCTGTTCAACGATGAGAATGCCATGATCCGAATTGATATGTCCGAATATCAAGAGCGACATGCCGTCAGCCGATTGGTAGGAGCGCCTCCAGGATATGTTGGGTACGATGAAGGAGGTCAGTTGACCGAAGCGGTGAGAAGAAAGCCATACTCAGTAATCTTGCTTGATGAGATCGAAAAAGCCCATCCGGATGTATTTAATATTCTGCTGCAAGTTCTGGATGATGGCCGATTGACCGACAACAAAGGTCGAATCGCCAACTTCAAGAATACGATCA
>JABXHZ010000235.1 GCA_013373335.1 Cyclobacteriaceae bacterium
AGAAAAAAGTTATGCATGCATCACAAATATTAATTGGAAAAATTAACGGTTAACAAAATTATATTTAATAAGAATAAAAAATTCTGATACTATTCCAAATTATTTGGAAAATATATTTCTATTTCAAAAGAAAATTTTGACTGGAAGCTTTTAGCTAAAGAAAATCAGTTTTAGAGGAATTTGATCTGAATCAAACGTTTCAGCCTTGATATATTTCATCAATTTCCTTTTGAAACTTTTGGTGGATGACCTTTCGCTTCAACTTCATAGTTGGAGTCAATTCACCGGTATCAACTCCCCAAGGTTCTAACAGGAGTTTGAATTTTTTGATTTGCTCCCATTTGCCATAATATTTATTGTAGGAATCTACCTCACGCTGATACTTTTCCAAGATATCAGATTTGGTTATCATTTCTTGATCACTGGTATAAGGAATATCTTTATGCTTGCAGTATTCCCGAAGTCCATCGTAACTAGGTACGATGAGTGCAGCTGGGAACTTTTGTCCATCTCCAACTACAATAAGTTGCTCTATAAGAGAAGATTCTTTGAATTTATTCTCCATAGGCTGTGGTGCGATATACTTTCCACCGGAAGTTTTGAACATCTCTTTTTTCCGGTCAGTAATTCTCAAATAATCACCATCCAATTCACCTATGTCTCCGGTATGGAACCAACCATCTTTAATTGCATCCGCAGTCATCTCTGGCTCCCGATAATAACCTTGCATTACATTGGGACCTTTAACCAGAATTTCTCCATCCTCTGCAATTTTCACATGTACATCCTTAACAATTTTTCCAACCCATCCAATTCTGACCTCCTCTGGTTGACTAATCGTAGCTGTGACAACTGGGGAAGTTTCGGTCAAACCATATCCTTCACAAACTCGGATTCCTGCTGCCCAAAATACCCTCGCTAATCTCGGTTGCAATGCAGAAGCGCCGGAATTGATCTGCATGATATTTCCTCCCAAAGCTTCTCTCCATTTTGAGAAAATTAATTTGTTGGCAAGCTTCAATTGGAAATTGTACCAAGAACCCATATCCTGTGCAGGATCATATTTGAGGCCTAAATTCAGAGCCCAGAAAAACAACTGCTTTTTAATACCCGTCAATTCATAGCCCTTTGCTACGATTTTATCATATACTTTTTCAAGCAAACGTGGAACAGTATTAAATAGGTGAGGTTGTACTTCCTTCAGATTATCACCAATCTTATCGAGGTTCTCCGCATAATAAATTGAGAAACCCATGTAGATAAAGCAAAAAGATGCAGTCCTTTCAAAAATATGGCACAAAGGGAGAAAGCTCAATACCTTAGAATTTCCTGGCTCCGGACTCATGATATTTGAAACTGACAATAGGTTAGAAAGTACATTGTGATGAGTCAACATCACCCCCTTAGGTCTTCCAGTAGTCCCTGAAGTATAAATTATTGTAAATAGATCTTCTGGCTTGACCTTTTCTTTTTCAGCTTCTAGTTGAGCCAAATCACCATCTTCCCCAAAATCCATTACAGCTTCCCAATGAGTCACTCCATCCAATTTATCGAAGCAATAGATTTCTTGTCCCTTTGCTGCATGATTCGCTTTTTCGTAAATAGTAGCATCTCCTACAAAAATCATTTTCACTGAAGCATGCCCAAAAATATATGCATAATCTTCACTCGAAATAGTTGGATACATTGGAACGGAAATAGCACCTATTTGCTGCAAAGCCAAATCAATAAAATTCCATTCTGGACGATTCTCTGAAATAATTGCCACCTTATCATCGCGTCCAATTCCCTTGGCTAAAAATCCCAAGCTTAGATTATCAACAATTTGTTTGACATCTCTGGATGAATAGGATTTCCATTCTCCATCAACTTTTCGGGATAGTGCTACTTCTTTATCATAAGTTGCAATTTGGTAAGGTATAAGATCAAATAATCGTTGTAGGTCCATTTGGGTTTAAAATTGATGATTAATCCAATATAGGTAAAAAATGAATTGATTTGAAAGTGCTTTATCCACAGTCTCTTCTATCTATTAATTGTAATTCAATTTTTATTTAAAAAACTTGTTGTTGTTATTAAGGCTGTTGATATGTTGATAAAGTAACTTTTAAAGCTTCTCCACTTCTTATGGTGTATCTTTTTTGTTTCATCTACAGCTTTTCCTCATTTTTTCCACATGTAACTTGCTCGTAGTAAGTTTCTTAAATAAAAATCTTGGTTTTTGTGGAAATTGAATGTCAATAATCCTGTGGTTAATTCAGCTGTTGATTTCTTTTTGTTGGCTCGTGGATATGTTGCTACTTATCCATATTAAAAACCTAAATGTCAGTTTTGATTTAGATTACTATGGATAAGTCAGGTTTATTGTCTTCTAATCCTTCCTTTTTCCACAACTATATGGGGTATTTTCCACAGAGGTTTATTTCAAAAACCTGTGGATTTGTTGGCTTGGATTACAATTCCCTCGTTTGTCCAACCGCTTTTTAAAATTATACTTCCGATTGCTCCTGTATCATCCAAAAAGTAGAATACAGGTTCAGCCAGCCTTCCTTTGAAAAAATTTCCTGGATCCCAACGTTCGTTTCCGTTTTGATCATTAATAACTCGGATTTTATAGGTTCCTGCTTCGATAGCCTCAAATTCAAACTGATTGGTATTCTTTAGGAATTGCTCTTTGTAAATTTCATTTTTTGAATCTACCAGCTGAATGATAAATGGTGGCTCTGCTCCTTCTATTCTGCCTGAAAGCAAATCTGCCAAAGTTTCCTTTTTGATTTTTCGATAGTTAGCTCGAATCGGATCTTCGTTGAATTCTCCCTGAATATCTTGAAACGTAGAATCCAATGCAGTAAATGTAAAGATTTCAATTCCTAAGGTATCTGGAATAGGAATCTCAAATAAAAGTTCTGTTCGCTTCAGGGAATCTTTGAAGGAAAACATCGATTCTTTTATTTGGATGATGTTAGCCGAATCAACCGGTATAAATAAAGAGTCTGTAAGGATGTTTTGGACTGGTTTATTGAATTTAATACTTGCAAATAGTGTATCTGTAAAGTTTTTCCCTGAATTTGCTGTAAGTGTCAATTTATCTGGTCTTCGCTCTGCTTCGGGAAATTTTGCCCAAATAGCTGTATCTATTTGGTTACTGACAGAATCAATCAATTGTAAATTCACCAATAAACTGTCTGAGATGGATTGGTTTGAGAACAATCGGATTCGTTTATCTTCGGTTGAGTAAAAAATATCTTTTCCTAGTCCTTCTACCTGGATTTCTTCTTCAATTTGATTTTTGTTTAAGATAAAGTCATAGCTTCCATTTGTGAAACTTGATCTTGTTAGGCGAAAATCTGTTAAATCACTTTGGGACAAATTAAACTGAATGCCTTCTAGATTTTCATTGATTTCCAGAGTATCAATGAGAAAATCATAAGGTTCACTTTTGAATTCTGCTTTTGTCGAATTATTTGCATCCAACCAAGCATATGCTTTGTACCTGCCTTCTTTAATGTTTTCTATTTGAAAATTTCCGAGACTATCAGCTCTTGTCAAGTAATAGGGTGCTGTAGTAAAAAGATCTGTAGTATCATTTTCTAGGTACAGTCCGATTAAGACATTTCTTGCATCATACTGTTGGCTTGGCCAATAATTGTTGACTTGACCTTTTACTTTTAGACTGTCTATGAAGTCTCCTGTTGAGAACACCAATTTCAAATTCTCTGCTGGATTGCCTTCGGAAAGATCTTGTACAGAATTTTGAAAATTGAATACGTAGGTAGTGTTTTCTTCCAGCTCCTGATTCAATTCAATAATCACTTCGTTCTTTAATGCCGTGGTGATGATTTCGTCTTTATTGAGTCTAGGGGTGATTACTATGTTTTTGTTAGGATTGTCCAATTTGATGTATTCATCAAATGTTAGGATTATTTCGGAAGGTTTTACATTCAAGCTTTGATCTCCTGGACTCGTTTCTAAAAGCACGGGCGGATCTTCATCTCTTGGTCCACCTAATGGCGAACTTTGTTTAGCACACTGTGCAAAAAGTAGGATCAAAAATAGGCCATATATCAATTGTAAGCTTTTCACCTTTTTGTTAAGATATATAAGATGCTGGAGTAGTTTCCGGATTTTTTTGCCTGTTGATTTGATTGGATTCCCTCGAAAAAAGAATGCATTAAATGCTTCAAATTTCCTGAATTGGGATCTTGATATTTTTCAGAAAGCAAAGAAGCATAATAGCTGTCAAAGATCATTGGTTTCTGCTCCACAATCTTCAGATTAAACAGCTCAGCAAGGGTCTTTACGCTTTTTGGATCAAAATGGTACAGGTGTCTGGGTACGTCCCATCCAGCCCAGAAATCTTTATAGTATTGTGCGTCTTTTGATTGATGATTGGGTAGAGCTAGAATAATATAACCATCTGATTTTAAGGATTTTATAATCCTTTTGATAGTTTTTCTAAGGTCATGAACATGCTCTAATACATGGAAAAGACTAATTATGTCAAATGTCTTCTCTTCAGGTACTTTCTTCAGGTTTTTATATATACCTTCTCCAAGCTTTTCCTTTGCCAAGATTCTTGCTTTCTTATTGGGTTCCACCCCTGTTGTTTCCCAGCCTTTTTCTTGAAAATATTTAAGTAATTCTCCTGTGCCGCAACCGATATCCAGAATGCTTTTGTCGGTATTAAGGTTTGATATAAGTTTATATTTTTTAGAAATATTGATCTTCCTAATTTGATTATAAAGGCTTTGAATCAATCCTTTTGATTCATCTTGATGAGAATAGTACTCTGGAAATTCATAAAATGAACCGATGTTTTCTTCTGACGGTCTGGGATTGGTAAAAATGAGCGCGCAATTTTGGCATTCACATACAATGAAATCTTCTTTGCTTACTGCCCAATCCTTTATGGTTGAAAAGTTAAGAAAATGCCCACTTTTACAAAGCGGGCATTTATTTAATCGTTCATGCATTTTATCTTCCAAGATAAACTGTGAGTACAGACAAATCTGCTGGTGATACCCCGCTTATTCTAGAAGCTTGGCCAAGTGTCTGTGGTCTTATTTTGTTTAGTTTTTGTCTTCCTTCGGCTGATAAAGCCGGTATAGTCAGATAATCAAATTTAACAGGGATTTTGAAATCTTCCATGTTGGCTAATTTTTCAACCATCTGTTTTTCCTTTTCTATATAGCTATCGTATTTGATTTGGATTTCTGCCTGTTCAAGCACTTCCTTATCATATTTCGCTAAATAGTTTTTAAGATCAGAATTGATTTCTTTTAGCTGTTCTATTCCAATTTGAGGTCTTTTCAGTACTTTTTCAATGGATATTTTTTCCCGAATGGTAGCAGTCCCTAAAGACTCTAGAGTTTCATTAGATTCAGAAGGCTCTAATTTCTTCTGTTTAAGATCGTTGATCAATTGAGCTGTTTGTTCTTTCTTTTGAAGAACTTTCTGATATCTACTTTCTTCCGCCAAGCCGATTTGATAGCCTTTTTCTGTTAATCGGATATCCGCATTGTCCTGTCGCAGTAGTAAGCGAAATTCAGCTCTTGAAGTAAACATACGATAAGGCTCTTCGGTACCTTTATTGATTAAGTCGTCAATCAATACTCCTATGTAAGCTTC
>JABXHZ010000080.1 GCA_013373335.1 Cyclobacteriaceae bacterium
GATAAATGAAATTACGAAGGTTAAATTTTCACATTTCCTACAAGCCAACAAAATTAGGAGTTGTTAAAATTCCCAAATGTGACTCATATCATTTTTGAAAATTAAAGTTTAAAAAGAAAAAGGGGCCTAAACCCCTTTCTAATTAACCTAAATAAGGTTTGAGTGTCTTACTCCTTGATGTATGTCTTAATCTTCGAATTGCCTTCTCTTTGATTTGACGTACACGTTCTCTAGTCAAATTGAATTTCTCTCCAATTTCCTCCAAAGTCATTGCATGCTCCCCGTTCAATCCAAAGTAAAGGGTAATTACATCGGCTTCACGTTGAGTTAGTGTAGACAATGCTCTTTGAACTTCCTTTCGAAGGGAATCTGTCATCAAACCATCGTCTGGCTTTTCATCTCCGTCATTTTCCAAAACATCCAAAAGGCTGTTTTCTTCACCTTGAACAAATGGTGCATCCATGGAAACGTGACGGCCAGAAATTTTCATGGTATCAACCACTTCTGAAGCAGTAACCTCTAAAACTTCCGCCAATTCTTCAGGTGAAGGCTCACGCTCAAATTTTTGTTCCAATTCACTGAAAGTCTTGGAAATTTTATTGAGGGATCCTACCCTATTCAATGGTAATCTTACGATTCGAGACTGCTCTGCAAGGGCCTGCAAAATGGACTGACGAATCCACCATACTGCGTAGGAAATGAATTTAAATCCTCGCGTTTCGTCAAAGCGCTGCGCAGCTTTGATCAAACCCAAGTTCCCTTCATTGATCAAATCTCCCAATGAAAGTCCTTGATTTTGATACTGCTTTGCCACGGAAACCACAAATCGCAAATTGGCTTTCGTTAATTTTTCCAAAGCCAATTGGTCGCCTTCACGGATTCGCTTGGCAAGAACTACTTCTTCGTCTGCTGTCAAGAGATCCACTTTACCAATCTCTTGCAGATACTTATCAAGAGATTGACTCTCTCGATTGGTAATCTGCTTACTAATCTTCAGCTGCCTCATTCAGAATATTATTGGTTGAATTCAGTTAAGATAATGAAATTAATACAAATCAGGGCTTAGTCTTGATTTTTTGGACCTGTTTTTTCAGGCTTTGGCAAAAGAACCTTTCGTGAAAGTTTAAATTTTCCAGTCTTTTTGTCAATATCGATCAATTTGACCACGATTTCTTCTCCCGGCTCCAAAACGCCATCCATACTTTCAAGGCGTTCCCATTTTATTTCCGAGATATGTAATAAACCATCTTTACCCGGCATAAATTCCACAAATGCCCCAAATGGCTGAATATTTTTCACTTTACCGGTATAAACCTCTCCAATTTCAGGTTGAGCGACGATGGCTTTGATTCGGGAAAGGGCCTTATTCAGGTTTTCTTGGTTCGCAGAGAAGACATTGATCTTCCCTTGATTATCTACCTCTTCAATCACAATAGTGGTAGAAGTATCTTTCTGGATTTCCTGAATTACCTTACCACCAGGACCTATCACTGCTCCAATCAACTCCTTAGGAATCATCATAGTGTAGGATCTTGGAGTATGCGGCTTCAAATCCGGTCTTGGCGCTGCCAAGGTCTTTGATATTTCATGCAAAATGTGAAGTCTACCTTCTTTTGCCTGATAAAGTGCTTCTTTTAATACACTATAATCCAATCCTTCTACCTTCAGGTCCATCTGACAAGCAGTGATTCCTTTTTCGGTACCAGTTACTTTGAAGTCCATGTCTCCTAAGTGATCCTCATCTCCCAAAATATCGCTCAGAATAGAGTATTTACCCGTAGAAGCATCGGAGATCATCCCCATTGCAATACCGGTTACAGGAGCTTTAATCTGAATACCAGCGTCCATTAGTGCCAAAGAACCAGCGCAAACAGTCGCCATAGAAGAAGATCCATTGGATTCTAGGATATCAGAAACAATTCGAATGGTATATGGATTTTCTGCTTCAGGTGGAAGAACTTTCTTCAAAGCTCGCATGGCCAGATTACCATGTCCTACCTCTCTTCTACCAGGTCCTCGATTAGGTTTAACTTCTCCAGTGGAGAATCCAGGGAAATTGTAGTGCAAATAGAATTTGTTGTAACCAGAGATCACCGCGCCGTCAATCATCATTTCATCCATTTTTGTACCCAAGGTACAGGTGGTCAATGATTGCGTTTCGCCTCTTGTGAAAATCGCTGATCCATGTGCAGAGGGCAAATAATCTACAACTGACCAAATTGGACGAATTTCATCGAGTTTACGACCATCCAAACGCTTCTTTTCATTCAAAGTGAGGTTTCTAGCCGCCTCTTTATGAATCTTATGGAAATAAGGTCCAATTAGGCTCGCTTCAAACTCATGCTCTTCTCCTAAATTTGCCACAAATTCTTCTTTTATGGCTTGAATGAGTGCTGATCGCTCTGACTTGTTAGCGATTTGCTTGCCTACTGACTCATATAATTTATCATAAAGTTCAGTCCGCATCTTTTCATATAAAGCAGGATCTGACTTTTCATGAGAATATTCTCTCTTTTCTTCTTTACCCACCAGTTTGGTCAATTCAACCTGGGCTTGGCAATGACGAATAATTTCTTCGTGTGCAAATTGAAGGGCTTCGACCATTTCGTCTTCAGAAATCTCAGAAGCTTCTCCTTCTACCATGAGAATGTAATCCAAAGATCCTGCTACGATGAATTCTAATGTAGCACGCTCAAGATCAGCTGGAGATGGGTTGATAACCAATCCTCCGTCAATTTTGGCAACTCGTACTTCAGAAATTGGACCGTTGAAAGGAATATCCGAAACTGACAAAGCAGCAGATGCTGCCAAACCTGCCAATGCATCCGGAAGAACATTCTCGTCTGATGAAATAAGGGTAATATTTACCTGTGTATCGGCATGATAATCGTCTGGGAAAATCGGGCGAATTGCACGATCCACCAATCGACTTATTAAGATTTCATAATCTGACAATCTTCCTTCACGCTTCAAAAAGCCACCTGGGATTTTTCCAGATGCTGCGAACTTCTCTTGATAGTCTACAGATAGTGGCAAAAAGTCAACTCCTTCGCCAGCCTCTTTTTTGGATACAACTGTAGCCAAGAGCATGGCCTTTCCCAACCGCACAACAACTGCACCATCGGCTTGTTTAGCAAGTGCACCTGTTTCAATAGTGATTTCTCTACCATCCTCTAGTGTGATGGTTTTAGTGATTAAGTTTGGTAACATAAATATTGATGATAATTTTTCTTCTGTCTTAAAAATAAACGCGTCCAGCTGAAAAAGAAAAAAGTAAGGTTCTCGACTGGGAGAACCTTACTTAGGATTATTTTCGAATTCCTAACTCGGCGATAATACTTCTGTATCGCTCGATATCTTTCTTATACAGGTAGTCCAATAAGCTTCTACGCTTTCCTACCAACTTCAACAAACCAAGTCTAGTGGAGTGATCTTTTTTGTTTTGCTTCAAATGCTCCGTTAGGTGCTTGATTCGATGGGTGAAGAGGGCAATCTGAGATTCTGGTGATCCAGTATCAGTTTCAGATTTTAACCGTCCATGATTTTTAAACAACTCTTGTTTTTTCTCTGATGTTAAATACATGTTTAGCTAAATTTATTAAAACAGCTACAAAGGTAAGGGTATTAATTTGAAAATAAAACATCAAGATGTTTTTGCTTTTGTAGCAGCAATCCGCTTTCTCATCCCTTTCCACCATTCGATGTAGAAATCCGGTTCAAATAGCCTTGCGTCTTTTCTAGCCTGCTTCAAAAAGAACAATCCAAAGGGCAGTAACATTACACAAGAAAACCAAGTGCCTATAATAGGATCTGTTACTCCCTCTTTAGCCCATTTTTCACCGGTAATAGTCAACATGTAATAAACAATGAAGAAGATGATTGAAACCAAAACCGGCATTCCCAATCCACCTTTTTTGATAATAGCTCCTAAAGGGGCTCCAATTAAAAACATTACAAAGCAGGCAAAAGCCTGAGTATACTTCTGATGCCAGGCGATTTCATATCTTCTATATTCTCTTTCAAAATTCTCGATTTGGACTTTTTTCTGATTGAAATTATTCTTCAAATTTCTGGCATTATTCAATGCCATGGTAAGCGCATTAGATCGATAGCCTCTTTTAAAAACAATTGAGTCAATTTCAGCTTTTTCCTCTTGACTTAAAGGAGTAAGTCTTTGAGGCAAGTCTTGTCCTCCAACCTCGTCTTCCATTGGGTTTTCGACCAACTCCTCCTCATCCTTTTCAGCAAGAGAATCCTGTGCTCTGGATCTGTTTATTTGTTTGAGTTGAAAAATAGAATCACTTTTTGAAATTTTCGCAGAAGCTTTTACGTCTAACCTACCTGAAGAATCCGCTACCGATAATCTATTTTCAGGAGCTTCTACGGTTTGAACAGATGTATCTCTTTTCAATAAATTTTTTGCTTCTAAAATAGAATCCTGTTTTGCTCTTTCGAATCGGGCTTTCTCTGCACGTAGTGAATCGTCTTTTGACTTCCTTTCCAGGATTTGCGGAAGCGGATCTATTTTTCTATTCCGCGTGTAAAAAGGATAAATTCCAGCTGCCGTCTGATAAGTAAGATA
>JABXHZ010000140.1 GCA_013373335.1 Cyclobacteriaceae bacterium
ACAGCCAATCGTGTTATTCGGGTTTCCCCATGAGAAGAACCCATGGAATGAGGAGGATCAAATCGATCAATCCCCAGAACCTTTGCCCCACTTTTTGACAAAAAATAAAGTGCTGCAGACCCTACAGCACCGAGCCCTACAACAGCATAGTCTACTTCTTGCATGACTCCTAATTAGTATTTAAGATTTGCCCATTTGAGCATCGATCAACTCACGTTTCAATTTCCGCTCACGCTCCAGAGTATTTTTCCGATGTTGTTCAAATTCTTCCTGCAAGTCCACCAAATCTTTTTCTGCTCGTTTTATTTTGGAGAAACTTCGGAAGTACTTGAATGAAAAAAACGCAAGAGCGACTGCAAGAGCTGCAACCAAAACCCACATGAATGTGGAATAGACAGCCTTATGAATGCCCATTCCTAAAAAGGAAAAATTGTCTTTGGCTTCAATGGCCTCTTGCTTTTCAGCTTCTGTTTGATTCAATAATGCCTGAATGGATTGGATGGAATCCTGTCTAGCCTGAACTTCGCCCTTCATTTCCAATACTTCACCTCTCATGGTTTGGATCGAATCCATGATATTGGACTTGAGCTGATCCAGATAGCTTCTTCGAACAACCTTATATTCTTGGTAATTATTGGAGACGCGATATAAATAGTCAAATTGGGAATCAATAGTACCAGACTGAAGTGACCCTTGCCGTTCATTGGAATCTTGTGCTAAAGCAATACCCGAAACCAAAATAAACAAACCTAAAAGCAGACTGAATAACCTATTTTTCATACGTTGGGGATTTGGATTAAGGCAAAAGCGGGGGTTCAATAAACGTGCCTTTTGCTTCAAAATTAGCCTGTTTTTTTCACTTTCTGAATCAGTATTCAGAAAATCAATCTTTAACTATCTGGTTTACAGATAGTAATACAGGAAACAAGAACAAATCGACTAAGAATGTTGTAATGCTGCTTGAGACTGCTTCTCAAAAACTTTAACTTTCGTCATCAAAAAATTTTTCTTCCTGCAAAAATTCAATGAAATCTCTTCCACCCCGAATTCTTCTCTTAGTCTTCCTGATTTTTACACCATTTTTGGGATTTTGTCAAGATCAAAATGATTTTGACCTTGGGGTTGAGGCTTTTGATAAAGAAGATTGGGAAACAGCCTATTTACATTTCGAGAGCTGGACACAGCGAAACCCATCTGACCCGATGGGATTTTGGTATTTAGGACAAGTATTTGAGCAATTCGATGGAGACAGTCGCCAATTTGCCTTAGAGAACTACCAAAAAGCCCTTTTCCTCAATCCTGAAATGGCTCCAGTTTACTTCAGCCGGGGAAGGTTATTGCTAAGTTTGGGAAGATACGAGGCCGCGGAAAAAGACTTTTTGGCCTATCGAAGTTTGCCCAAAGGTGAAACCACTCAAGTGATCTACAGAAGATCTTCCACCGACCAAGGCTTTTCGGGAATTACCACTGCCCAAACAGAGAATCCGGCAGATGTACTTTATTACTTAGGGTTAGTCAAAATCGCTCAAAAAGAAGCAGAAACGGCTCTGTCCTACTTAGACTCCGCAATCCAATTCAATCCTACTGAAGCTGATTTCTATTCAGAAAAAGGGAATGCTTTAATGGATCTTGGAAGGAATGAGGAGGCTATCATTCCTCTCAAAAAAGCAATTGAGTTAAAGCCCAATCATTACCTAGCTCAGCAACGCCTACTTATTTTAGAAAATGGAGGGGATCGGGCTCAGCTCGAAAATTTGACCCGGGCCATCTCCCAAGATCCAGAAAACCCCCAAGCTTGGAAGCTTCGCGGATTTTATCGGTTTTCTCAGGAAGATTGGGAAGGAGCGCTGGATGATTTTTCAGAAGCTATCAAAATCTATCCAGAAGACAGTGAAAACTGGTTTTATCGAGGAAAAACCTATGCCAAGTTGAAAGATTGGGAGGCGGCAGAAAAAGATTTCTCCGAAGTTCTATTTATTCTAGAACAGGATTATGAGGCACTTTTGGGGAGGGGGCAGGCTAGATATTATCAAAATAAGGTGGAAGCCGCCCTTGCTGATTTCATTCAATTGGTTGCTTTAGATCCAGAAGATCCTAACGCCTATTATCATCGAGGAATAACATTACACCGACTTAACCGCTCCCAGGAAGCCTGTAAGGACCTACAAATGGCTCTAGAGCTTGGTATGGCAGGAATAGAAGAAGTCTCCAAAAAGATTTGTTCTACAAATTAAAGTTCGCGCGTGGTTTCAACCCGAGCTGCAATCCATGCCGGACGCCAAGAAGCCACTAAGGTGATAAGAATGACAGCCAAACTTATCCAGGCAAAATCTGTCCAAATCATACGGACAGGATAGGATTCAACCACGGCCGAAGCTATTCCCAGAGAAACCAAGCCGTAACTTTCCTGAATCCAAACCACCAAAAACCCTAAAATCAATCCTACCAAAGCTCCACTTATTGCAATCATTCCTCCTTGTTTCAAGAATATGGCTCGGATTAGGGAATCTTTTGCGCCCATTGCTTTTAGGATGGCGATATCTTTTTTCTTTTCAATGGCCAACATGCTGAGAGAAAAGAAAATATTAAAGGATGCAATCGCCAAGATAAATGTCAAGGTTAGAAAGACGAAGAGCTTTTCCAATTTGACAGTTCGTAGTAAATCAGCATGCTGTTCATCGGTATTCTTCACCGAAAAGTCAGGACCTAAGTGAGCACGAAGATTATCCTGTACTTCCCTAACAGAGTACCCCTCTTCTACTTTGATCTCCAAGGAAGTCCTACGGGAACCATAATTCAGTAATTCTTTGGTGAAATTCAAAGGGGCAATTACGTATTCATCATCAAATTGCCGCTCTACTGAAAAGAAAGCAACCGGTTCCAAAGAAGCGGAGGAATACAATTGGTTGGGGTTAAGAGTTGCTGCACTTCGAGGAGCTCTGGGATAGTAAACCTTCAAGGGAACATTGATGTCCTTGAGATTTACCGAAAGAAAAAAGCCTACTCCCCGACCTAAAATTGCACCAGGCCTCAGGTCTGTGCCCAAGGTTGTATCTCCCCAAAAGTACCCTTGGGAAAAACGTTCCTGCTCTAAAAAATTATCAGATACACCCTTGATTGTTGCTACCAGCTGATTGCCGTTATAATCGAATAGAGCATGATCTTCAATGACCTCTGTCAAAATTGCCACTCCCTCCACTTCCCGAATATCATTCAACCACCCAGGAGAAGCTTCAAAACTCTTCCCCAATACGGCTTCCACTTTTAATTCAGCATCGAAACTAGCGAATAGACCACGAATCAAATCCTCCAAGCCATTAAATACTGACATGACTATAACCAATGCCATAGTTCCGACTGCTACTCCAATCATGGATATAGTCGAAAGGACAGTAATGAAATTTCGTTTTTTCTTACTGCGGAAATAACGGGCCGCTATGAAATAGCTTAAGTTCAATAGCGAAGGA
>JABXHZ010000178.1 GCA_013373335.1 Cyclobacteriaceae bacterium
CGGATAGATAGGCTAAAAAAACTTCGAACCTGGATAAAAACCCATCAAAGTGATATTCGAGAGGCTCTTTGGGATGATTTTCGAAAATCAAAAGTGGAAACGGATTTATCAGAAATCTTTCCAGTTACTTCTGAAATAAACCACACCATCAAGAATCTGAAATCTTGGATGAAGCCTAAATCTCTTCCTACCCCCATGCCAATGTTGGGGACAAAGGCAAAAATCCAATATGAACCCAAAGGTGTTTCTTTGATCATAGCTCCTTGGAATTATCCTTTCAATTTGGCTATTGGTCCACTGGTTTCTGCTTTGGCAGCCGGCTGTCCTGCGGTAATCAAACCCTCCGAGCTTACCCCTGCTACCTCTTCTCTGATTGCTCGAATGATTTCTGAAATTTTTTCTGAAGGAGAGGTACAGGTATTTCAAGGTGATGCAGTGGTTGCCCAAGCCCTACTTTGTCTTCCTTTTGACCATATATTTTTCACCGGAAGCCCTCAGATTGGTAAAATAGTCATGGAACATGCTTCCAAACACCTTACCTCTGTTACGCTTGAGTTGGGAGGAAAATCTCCCTGTATTATCACGGAATCAGCTGATATAAAAGACGCTGCTCAAAAAATTATTTATGGAAAATTGGTCAATTGTGGGCAAACCTGTGTAGCTCCAGATTATATTCTGGTTCATGAAGATAAAAAGAGTTTACTACTCGCAGAGCTACAGGTGGCGATACAGCAAATGTATGACCCTGATTACAAAGGTTTGGAACATTCCAATGATATGGCACGGATTGTCAATGAAAGGCATTTCTCTCGATTAAAATCTTATCTGGATGATGCCGTTGAAAAAGGGGCAAAGATTGAATTTGGGGGAAAAACAATCCCTCATCATCGATTTATTGAACCCACACTGCTGACAGACATACAAGAAGATATGCTTGTAGCCCAAGAAGAAATTTTCGGGCCTTTACTCCCTATTTTAAGCTACAAAGAGATTCAGGAAGCTGTCCATTATGTCAATAAAAAACCAAAACCTTTAGCTCTTTACGTTTTTGACAAAAGCAAAAGCTTTGAGAAAGTTCTACAACAAACTAGTTCAGGGAATGCTGTAATTAATGACTGTGTTCTCCATTTCCTCCACAATGAAATGCCTTTTGGAGGTGTCAACAATAGCGGATTGGGAAAAGCACATGGTCATTTTGGTTTTCTCGCCTTTAGTAATGAAAAAGGAATTCTCAAACAGCGCATTGGTCCTAATAATACAACACTACTTAGACCACCTTATGGGGTGAAAACAAAACAAATTATTAAATCACTCATCAAATGGTTCTAGCATGAAAAATCCTACTTTTTCTATTCTTTTTAAGCGAATAGCCCTCTATTCCATATTTTTTGGAGTTTTTGTCTTATCGAGTTGCAATTCAACCGATGATCCTACCCCAGACGGAATCTTACCTGCTCTTGAATTTTTGGATAATTCCTATGGTCAAGACAATAGGCAGGTTATGGACGTCTTTTTACCAGCAGGAAGAAGCATGGAGGAAACTCCAGTTCTCCTTTATATACATGGTGGAGCCTGGATTGATGGAAGTAAAGATGAATTTTTACAATTCAAAAGTGCTTTTGAACAGGCCCTTCCTGACTTTGCCTTTGTAGCAATCAATTACCGATTATTTGATTTCATTTCCAATGCAAATGGATTCCCCGCTCAGGAAAATGATGTCATTTCGGCTATAGAGCATGTTCTGGAAAACAGGGTAGATTGGAATATAAGTGACGAAATTTATTTGGCTGGAGCCAGTGCAGGAGGGCATTTAGCTTTACTTCATGCCTATAAACACCAGGAAGTCGGGGATATCCAGGCAGTGATGGCTTTGTTTCCGCCGACTGAATTAAGTTCTCTCTTTGACTTCAACTTCCTTACCCAATCCGGTTTAACAGCTCTATTAAATGGAACACCTCAAACCAATCCTGAAGCTTATTTTCAGTCCAGTCCGATTAATTTTATCAAAGCTTCTTCCCCACCGACAGCATTTTTTCATGGAACCGTGGATACGGTAGTGCCCATTTCTCAAAGTGACTTATTGGCCTCAAAACTGGATGAGACAGGGGTTTTTTATGAATATCAGGTTATTGAAGGCCAAGGGCATGGATTTACCCCTGCTACATATTCTGCAATTATTTCAGAAATTTCCACTTTTATCAATTCTCTGGATTAATGTAAAAGAAAAACCCTGTCGAAAGGACAGGGTTACCGAATCTTAGACTTTTTGTAGTCCCGTAGACTTGGCTTTCGATTTGATCGCCTTTACTACTTTTTCGGATGGTAGAAGTCGGATTTGGTCCAGTTGCTCTATAGTGCTCAGCATTTCCAAGTATTCTTGCATCAGATGCTCATCATCGTGCAAGGCCTGCATCAAGAGTTCTTGTTCTACCTCCGGCATTTCCTGATAGATATATCTGACCAGGTCATTTGGGGTAAATGGTTTTATCATAGGCAAAATTTAGTTGTTTCATTTTTTTTCGTAGATGAATCAGTGCATACCGCATTCTTCCCAAAGCTGTATTAATACTCACTCCGGTTTTATCGGCAATTTCCTGAAAACTCATATCCATATAATGCCGCATTATCAGCACCTCTTTCTGCGCTTCCGGCAATTCATCGATTAATCTTCTAACTAATGCAATCTCCTCTTCCTTGACTTGATCATCTTCCGCATTCCCTTCGGAAAAACGAAGCGAATTGAAAAGGTTGGAGCCATCCTCCATTATAATTACAGGATATCTCCTTGCTTTTCGAAAATGATCCACTGCCAGATTATGGGCTATCCGCATAATCCAAGGTTGAAACTTTCCTTCTTCATTGTATTTATCCGAATGAAGGGTATTAATCACCTTCACGAAAACATCCTGAAGAAGGTCTTCTGCAAGTTCCTGATCCTTGACGATCAACAATATGGTAGTATAAACTTTGGTTTTGTAACGATCTACTAAAAGATCAAACGCGGCTTCATTGCCATTTCTGTACTGAGCAATGAGCTCGGCATCTCTTGGTCCTATTCGCTTATTCATTGTTTATAGTTTATCAACAACGTAAAAGTCTAAGCCATAGTATAGGGGTTATAGAGATTTCAGATTTTTTTTAATTGAAGGATTTAAAAGTAAGTCTTTCACCTATTCCTTACAAACCAGAACCGGGATTTTTTGAAAGTTTAAAATTCAACCAAATAATCATTGGAATATTCAAAAATCCTTTGTCTAGAATATTGGGAAAGGGAAATCCTTTTATTCAATAAGAATGCCAAAAAAGAAAAATCGAAAGGCTTTTTCTGAGGGAATTCTTCTTTTTGGTTAAGGTCTTTCCCAAGCCATTCCTTAACTTCGACCATTGAAATTAAATATGCATTATGGAACTGAGCGGAAAAGTAATTCAGAAATTACAAGAGGTAAGCGGAAACTCAAAATCAGGAAATAATTGGAGAAAGCAGGAGTTCATTATTGAAACGCCAGGAAATTATCCCAAAAAGGTTTGTGTTGCCCTTTGGGGAGATAAAATCGATCAATTCCCGATTTCGGTTGGGGAGGAAATCAAGCTAAGCGTTGATGTAGAAAGCCGCGAATACAATGGTCGCTGGTACACTGATATCAAAGCCTATAAAGTGGAAAAGGCTTCCGAAACCACTAATTCAACTCCAACTTTTAACAATGGTCCTTTGGATGTGGATACCTTCCACTCTGACGAGGAAGATCAATTACCTTTTTAATAGAATCCAATTTTCTTATGTGGGATGATTTTGATGATGAAGATCCGGACTTTGATGGAGATGAAGACTTTGATTTTCAAAAACAACAGGACCGGATCTATCAACACCCTTTAATGAAAAAAGCCAAGGAAATCGTGGGATTAACGAGAGCCTTGGTGGGAAGTCTTGATGAGGCTCGAAAAGAACTCTATGGCAACATTATGATGGAAGATGCCATGGTGATGAGCGCCAAGTTTGTCGGGGCAGAATCCATTCCTGACTATGTTATAAAAATGGAAAAGGCGGTATTGATGAAAATTCATGCAAAAAGCCTGAATTCCATGACCTACCAACTAGCAATGGAGGAGACCCATGCAGAAGAGCATTTGGAATTGCTACGAACTGCCATAGAGGAATACAGAAAGTTGTTTATTGAATGGATCAAAGGCTTTGATCCCAATCAGAAATTTGATGACGGCTGGGGAATCTTTACGGATTGACTTGATTTGCTCCAAACCGGAATCCCAAATAGGCTCCTCCAAGCATTAGCATCAGGGTAATCAGTGCCATTAAAATTAGTACATGCAAAGGCACCTCCCACAACTCACCTCCAACCTTAAACCGGACTATTCGCTTCCAATCCATTTCCGAAAAATCTTGGTTGTAGGATGATTATTTTTTCAGAATGGTCTTCCAGCCTTTTTCTTCAATTTCTTCAGCGGATTTTTCCACTTTTTCTTGCAGACCTTTTTTATAGGTATCCAAATTTTTCCCGATTTCAGTATCGAAGGCGCCGACCATGGATGCTGCCAAAATACCGGCATTCTTGGCTCCATTCAAAGCCACTGTTGCGACAGGAATTCCTCCTGGCATTTGTAAAATTGACAAAATACTATCCCAACCATCAATGGAATTCGAGCTTTTGACCGGCACACCGATTACAGGCAAACTTGTCATTGAAGCAACCATTCCAGGCAAATGAGCTGCTCCTCCCGCTCCTGCAATAATCACTTTTAGTCCTCGCTCTCGGGCAGAGCGCGCATAATCCACCATTCTGTCGGGTGTTCTATGTGCAGATACAACCGTCAATTCATAAGAAACGCCAAGTTCTTCGAGCATCTGTGCAGCTTCTGCCATGACCGGAAGATCCGATTGACTGCCCATAATAATTCCTACCTGTGGGTTCATGCTTTGATTTTGATTAAGTTCTTTATGTAGTGTGCCTTTTTCTTTAAATGATCGACTTCCTCATCGAGTACAGTAACATGTCCCATTTTCCGAAAAGGCTTGGTCAGTTTTTTGCCATAAAGGTGAATATAGACTCCTTTTTCCGAAATAGCTTCCTCCAGCCCCTCCACATACGCCTCTCCCTGATAGCCTTCTTCTCCCAGCAAATTGATCATCGCAGCCGGGCAACGAAG